>JAFTNX010000119.1 GCA_017451665.1 Oscillospiraceae bacterium
CCTGGATTTATCCAGACACCTATGACCGATAAGCTTAACGAAGACCAGAAGAAGGCAATTTTAAATATGATTGTTATGAAGAGATACGGTCAGGTTGAGGAAATCGCAGGAGTTGTTTCATTCCTTGCTTCTAAGGACGCAAGCTATGTTACAGGTCAGGTTATTGAAATTTCTGGTGGTTTATCAATGTAATTGAATACTGCAATTACATTGATTGTTACCATTTTAAATGATTTATCACAAAACGCAAAAATTTTTCGCAGATATCTTAAAACTGAATACTTATTTTAAGGAGAAAAAAGAAAAATGAAGAGAGTAGTAATTACAGGTATGGGTACAGTAAACCCACTTGGTAAAAATGTTTCGGAATTCTGGGATAATATCAAGGCAAACAAGCTGGGATTTTCATATATCGACCAGTTTGACGCAAGCGATTTTGACATTAAAATCGTTGGTGCTGTAAAGGATTTTGACCCATCAGCTGTTATTGATAAAAAAGAAGCAAGAAGAATGGACAGATTTACACAGTTTGCTGTTTATGCTGCTGACGAAGCACTTAAAGACAGCGGTACTGATTTTAAGGACCTTGACCCATTCAGAGTTGGTGTAATCGTTGGTGCAGGTATCGGTGGACTTACACAGATGGAAACAGAGCATACAAAGTTTATGGAAAAAGGTCCTGACAGAATTTCTGTATTCTTTATCCCAATGATGATTGCCAATATGGCAGGTGGCCTTATCTCAATGAGAACAGGCTTCAAGGGAGCAAATTACCCGGTTGTTACAGCTTGTGCATCAGGCTCACACGCTATCGGTGAGGCTTTCAGAAAGATTAAGGACGGCTATCTTGACGCTTGCGTAACAGGTGGTACAGAAGCTGTAATTACAAAGTTTACTCTTGGTGGTTTTAATAATATGAAGGCACTTTCAAAGTCAGACGACCTTGAAAAATGCTCAACTCCTTTTGACGCTAACAGACAGGGATTTGTTCTCGGTGAAGGTTCAGGTATACTTGTTCTTGAAGAACTTGAACACGCTAAGGCAAGAGGCGCTAAAATTTACGCTGAAATCGTAGGCTATGGCGCAACAGGTGACGCTTATCATATGACAAGTCCTGACCCTGAGGGTGAGGCTTCATCAATGGCTATCAGGCTTGCTATGGAAGAAGCTGGCGTTACAGGCGACCAGATTGATTACATCAACGCACACGGTACTTCAACAGGTCTTAACGACAAGTATGAAACTACTGCTATCAAGAAGGCGCTTGGTGAGGAGGCTGCACACAAGACAGCTGTTAACTCAACAAAGTCAATGATTGGCCATCTTCTTGGTGCTGCCGGCGCTGTTGAAGCAATTGTTACAGCACTTTCTTGTAAGGAAGACTTCATTCACAGAACAATGGGTTATGAAACTCCTGATGAAAACTGTGACCTTGACTATGTAACAGAAGGAAACAGAAATACAAAGGTAGATATTGCACTTTCAAATTCACTTGGATTTGGTGGACACAACGCAACACTCTGCATCAAGAAATACGCTGAATAAGGAGAAACACTATGTCAAAGATTGGTTTTGATTTTACATTTGAAAATATCGAAAAGCTTGCTGATATGATTAACGAAAAGGAGCTTTCTGAAATTACAATTGAATCAGATGACGCTAAAATCTGTATCAAGGGTAAAAAATGCCCACCACCTATGCCACCAATGCCTATGGCTATGCCTGCACCTGTTGCAAGCGAAGCTCCGAAGGCAGACGCACCAAAGGCTGTTAGTGGTAATGTTGTAAAGAGCCCTATCGTTGGTACTTTCTATTCAGCACCGGCACCAGACAAGGCACCTTTTGTAACAGTTGGCCAGCAGGTTAACAAGGGCGATGTGCTTTTCATTATCGAATCTATGAAGGTTATGAGCGAAGTTCAGAGTGAGTTTTCAGGCGTTGTCAAGGAAATCCTTGTAAACAATGCTGACCCACTTGAATTTGACCAGCCGGTTATGGTTATTGGATAAATTTCGGAGAAATTTATCCAATAAAATTGACAATTTACAGTTGACAATTGTCAATTGATATTTGCATACTATACGTTTTGCTCATTTAAAAACAGATAATAAATATTATTAGTTTTAAAAATCATCGGCGATAGCCGATACCTTAATTGTCAATTGTCCATTTTCAATTGTCAATTGATTAGGAGGAAGATTATGGCAGTTTTGATGAATAAAGAGCAGATTATGGAGGTTATTCCTC
Organism: Oscillospiraceae bacterium; assembly: GCA_017451665.1. GTDB lineage: Bacteria > Bacillota > Clostridia > Oscillospirales > Ruminococcaceae > JAAZZIT01. The sequence goes on from JAFTNX010000119.1 coordinate 2,248, forward strand.
ACAGAGACCCGTTTCTGCTTATTGACGAAATTAACGAGCTTGAAGTAGGCAAGAGAGTTGTCGCTACCAAGTATATTAAGGAAGAGGATTTCTGGTTTAAGGGACATTTCCCTGAGTATCCTGTTACTCCTGGGGTGCTTATGGTTGAAATGTGTGCTCAGGCAGGCGCTGTGGCACTTCTTTCACTTCCTGAAAACAATGGCAAAATCGGATTTTTCGGTGGAATTAACAACTGTAAATTCCGTACACAGGTAGTGCCTGGCGACAAGCTTGACATCGAAGTGGAAATTATCAAGGTAAAAGGACCTATCGGTGTAGGTCAGGCAGTTGCAACAGTTAACGGCAAAAAGGCTGTTTCAGCTGAAATTACTTTTGCTATAAAGTAAAAACTTTTTTTGAAGGATTACAGATTATGTTTAATAAAGTACTTATTGCTAACAGAGGCGAAATTGCTGTAAGAGTTATCAGAGCCTGCAGAGAGCTTGGAATTCATACGGTTGCTGTTTATTCAACAGCTGATAAAAACGCACTTCACGCAAAAATCGCAGACGAGGCTGTATGTATCGGCCCTGCACCAAGTAAGGACAGCTATCTTAATATGAAGGCTATTATTTCTGCTTGTGTGGTTACAGGGGCTGACGCTGTGCACCCTGGTTTCGGATTTTTGTCTGAAAATGCTAATTTCGCAAGAATGTGTACAAAATGCGGTATTAAATTTATAGGCCCACGCCCTGAAAGTATCGAAATGCTTGGGGACAAGGCGCAGGCTAAGGAAACTATGAAGGCTGCAGGAGTACCTGTTATTGAAGGCTCTGACGGTGCAGTCAACAACATCGACTACGCTTTTGACCTTGCAGGAAAAATCGGTTATCCTGTTATGGTTAAGGCAAGCGCAGGTGGTGGCGGACGTGGTATCCGTATAGTAAACAGCGAGGATGAGCTTGAGGCACAGGTTACTGCTGCAAAGCAGGAGGCTCTTGCCTGCTTTGGCAATGATGAAATCTATATCGAAAAATTCATTCAGAATCCTAAGCATATTGAAATTCAGATTCTTGCTGACGAACATGGAAACGTTATTCACTTGGGTGAGCGTGACTGCTCTATGCAGAGAAGAAACCAGAAGGTTTTAGAGGAAACACCTTCACCTATCATGACAGAAGACCTTCGTGATAGAATGGGTAAATCTGCTGTGGCTGCTGCTAAGGCTTGTGGCTATGTCAATGCAGGTACCATTGAGTTTCTTGTTGACAAAAACGGCGACTATTACTTTATGGAAATGAATACCCGTATTCAGGTTGAGCATCCGATTACTGAGGCTGTTACAGGGGTTGACCTTGTAAAACAGCAGCTTCTTATCGCTATGGGTGAAAAACTCAGCTATAAGCAGGAGGATATTTCTGTTAAGGGGCACGCTATTGAGTGCAGAATCAACGCAGAAAATCCTAAGTATAATTTCAGACCATCACCTGGAGTTATCAATAGTCTGCATATTCCTGGTGGAATGGGCATAAGAATTGACAGCGCTGTTTATCAGGGCTATGAAATTTCACCATACTATGACTCAATGATTGCTAAGCTTATTGTTTATGGAAAAGACAGACAAGAGGCTATTGCAAAGATGAAGTGGGCACTGAGCGAATTTATCGTTGACGGTGTTGCTACAAATATCGACTTCCAGCTTGGTCTTATCAGATGCGAAGGCTTTGAAAAGGGCGATTATGATAACGGCTATTTGGGAAGAAACGAAATAAAATACTGAGTAAGGAGGATTGCTTGTGCTTGAGGATTTGTTTTCAATAGTTAAAACAAGATTTAATGTCGAACAGCAGACAGAAGAAAAAAAGAAGAACAATGTTCCTAAAGACCTCATGTTTAAGTGTCCGAGATGCTCAAATGTGGTTTTTAAAGAGGACTTTGATAAAAACGCAAAGGTATGCCCTAACTGTAACTATCATTCGAGAATTTCCAGCAGAGAAAGACTTGAATATTCAGTTGACAAGGACAGCTTTGAGGAATTTGATAAGGGTATGATTAGCAAAAATCCACTGGATTTTGCAGGCTATGAGGAAAAACAGCAGGAGCTCAGAGCCAAAACAGGACTCAAAGACGCTGTAATTACAGGCATTGCTACTGTTCACGGCGAAAAAATCGTTGTGGGCGTTATGGACTCAAACTATATGATGGGTTCAATGGGTAGCGTTGTTGGTGAAAAGATTTCAAGAGCATTTGAATATGCTACCGAGAATAAACTGCCTGTTGTTATGTTTACCTGCTCTGGTGGTGCAAGAATGCAGGAGGGTATTATCTCTCTTATGCAGATGGCTAAGACCTGTGCTGCCGCTGAAAGACACAGCGAGGCTGGACTTCTGTATATTTCAGTTATGACAGACCCTACAACAGGTGGCGTTACTGCGTCATTTGCGTCTGTTGCTGACATTGTTATTGCAGAACCTAAGGTGCTTATCGGATTTGCAGGCAGACGTGTTATTGAAGGTACTATCAGACAAAGACTTCCTGAAAACTTCCAGTCGGCTGAGTTTTTAATGGAACACGGCTTTGTGGATATGATAGTTGAAAGAAGAAAAATCAGAAGAACTCTTGCACATCTTGTAAGACTTCATAAGAAAAAGTAGAGGTGTAGAGGGTTATGAATAATTTGACAGCTTGCGAACGTCTTGATATAATAAGACATAAAAACAGACCTACCGTCAGAGATTATATCCCTGTGATTTTTGATGATTTTTATGAAATGCACGGCGACAGACTCTACGGTGACGACGGTGCTGTTATTGGTGGTATAGGCTATTTCAAGGGAATGCCTGTTACTGTAATCTGTACAGTAAAGGGCAGAAATCTTGAAGAAAACAAGGCATCAAACTTCGGAATGCCACATCCTGAAGGATACAGAAAGGCTTTGAGACTTGCAAAACAGGCAGAAAAATTCAAAAGACCTGTTATCTGTCTGGTCGATACTTCGGGGGCTTTTTGTGGAATTGAGGCTGAAGAAAGAGGTCAGGGCGAGGCTATTGCCAAGAACCTGATGGAGTTTATGGCACTTAAAACACCTGTTATTACAGTTATTTTAGGTGAAGGTGGAAGTGGTGGTGCACTTGCACTTGCAGTGTGCGACGAGCTTGCTATGCTTGAAAACTCACTTTATTCAGTAATTTCACCAAGAGGCTGTGCTTCAATCCTGTGGAAGGACGCTACAAGAGAGCGTGAAGCATGCGAAGTTTTAAAAATTACTGCAGAGGACTTGACAAAGTTCGGGGTTTGCGATTATACTATTGAAGAGGCAGAAGGTGGCGCACACAACGACGCACTTACTACTGCTGACAACATCAGCGCATATCTTGAGGGCGCTTTGGAAAGAAATTTGAAAAAAGGACTTGACGAATTGCTAAATGAACGTTATACTAAGTTTAGGAAAATCGGAGAGTTTGAAGAAATCTGATTTTTTGAAATTAAACGTGGACAGATTTTATTGCTGACTGCGGGTTAATAAATATTACCACTGAAGGAGGATATTATAATGGTATTTGATAAGGTAAAGGCAATCATCGTTGACCAGCTCGACGTAGATGAAGACAAGGTAACACTTGAAGCTTCAATCACAGAAGACCTTGGTGCTGACTCACTTGACATTGTTGACCTCGTTATGTCTTTTGAAGACGAATTCGGAATTGAAATTCCAGATGACGAAGTTGAAAACGTAAAGACTGTTGGCGACATCGTTAAGATTATCGAAGCATAAGAAACCTTTAGGGTTTCACCGACTATGCCTGCTTTAAGCACGGCTTATATTTAAAAACATAAAGCGTACAGAGTTTTCTCTGTACGCTTTAATTGTCCATTGTCAATTGTCAATTGAAACCGTTAGGGCTTCTTGCCATATGCTGTCGCCCATATTTGAAATAAACGCTGTGAGTTCCTCAGCCATTTCGCACTGTTCAGGAATTCTTGGGTGGCCAGGGGTTGCCTTGCCGTTTCTTGTAAAGAGGAAGTGATACAGCTTGTTTTCAGGTACAAGTCCGTCAGCAATAAGCTCGTTTTTGATTTCCTCAATGGCATTATCACAGTCAGGATTGTGCATAAGCACTGTTGTTATAAGAATAAACGTCGGATTTCCGTAGTGACTTCTCAAATCAAGGAGAATTTCCTTGTAACGGTTTTTCCACTTTGCTCTGTATTCTGCGTCAGAAATGTCAAAGTCCTCGCCACCTTCGTTGTGAGGGTCATTCTGACCAAAGGCAAACACAACAACCTGTGGAATGTATTTTGAAAAATCCCACTTAGTAACAGGACCTTCAGGATAATAACAAAGCTTGTCGTATGCTGATTCAACGCCTATGTGTGTAGGGCAGTGATAGTATCCGCTGCCGTCAAAAAGTGCAATACCACCCTGTGCGTTGTTGTGAAGCTGTGCACCCAAGTTTCTTGCAGTAATTGAAATGTATGAATGCCACGAGTTGTCGTACTGTCCCTGGTTTTCTTCAGGGTCGCATTTTCCTGTGTATTCAATTGCCTCACAAACAGCGCCTGCTGAAACGCTGTCTCCGAAAACTTCCATTTTTCTTGCTGGTCTTTCTGGTGGTGGGAGAATTTCTCCTTCGCCGTCGATTTCAAGACCTAAAAGCTCATAAGAGTGAGTTGCGTCCTGACGCTTGAAGAGAATAAGTGAATGTTCGCCCTGTTCCAAGTTTTCACAAAGAGTAAGGGTAATGTCCTCTTCCTTGTGTTCAAAGGTAACCTTACTTTCAAATCCGTCAACTATAACGCCAAGCTCCATTACGTTATAAAAACGCTGGTTTCTGATGGTAGCCTTGACGCCTGTTCCTTTGAAATTCATTCTCACATAGCTTCCCGAATAGATGAATTTTACTCGCTCAGGGTCAGAAAAATCAATTCTTCCCATATAATAAAGATTTTTGTCTGATGGTTTTATAAACACAAAAAATCCCCCTTTTTCACATAAATTTATACCGATAAGTTTATTTTATCATATGGAGAAAGTTTGTCAAGAATTTCAATCGTTTACTTTATTAAAGATTTGTAAAGCCTCTTGAAATCGGCAAATTAAAGATATATAATAAATGTGTGATTTTTATTTTTTTTAGAAAGGAATATTGTTATGACAAAAAGACTTATTGCACTTCTTGCTGCTCTTTCTCTTTCTGTAACTATGCTTGCAGGCTGTGGAAACGACAACAAGGACAAAAAGGAAGAAACAACAACTACAACAACCACAACTGCTGCTTCAGGCGACGAAAACAAGACTCCTGATGATAACGGTAAGGAGGAATCTGATTTGAAAGCACCTGTTGCTGACGCACCATTTGACATCAAAAACGGACCTACGGAAAATATGATGACTCGTTCAATTCTCCGTGAGGGAAACCTTGCAAGACTTGCATCAAAGCTTCAGTATGCACTTGACAACAAAAAAGAGTATACAAACGTTGTTTTTGTAGGTGATTCAATTACAGCAGGTTCAAGTGCTGCATCATCAAACCAGTATGTAAACCAGTTTACAAGATGGTGGGAAGAAAACATCAGCTTCTATATTAACCCAACAAACGCAGGTATCGGTGCTACTGATACATACCTTGCTGTTCACAGAGCTGAAAGAGATGTTCTTTCAAAGGACCCTGACATTATCTTTATCGAATTTATCAACGACGCAAACAATGACTTCTATAAGACAGCTATGGACAGCCTTGTAAGAAAGTGCCTTGCTTATGAAAGCCAGCCTGCTGTTATCCTTGTTGAAATGACAATGGAAGACGGAACCTGCCCACAGGGTGTTCACACAGAAATTGCTGAATACTACGACATTCCTGTAATTTCATACCATGACGCTGTTTTGCCTGAAATTGATGCTGGTAACTTCACATGGAAGGACATTTCACCAGACAACATTCACCCTAACGATGCAGGTCATAAGATGCTTGCACAGCTCCTTGAAAACTTCATCACAGTAGTTAAGGACGACCTTGCAAACATTGACAAGACAATTGACACAGAAATTCCTGAAGCTGCTATGGGCGACAAGTATGCAAACGCAATTGTTGCTAACAGAGACAGCGCTGAGGTTACAGTTGTTGACGAAGGCTCATTCACAGACAAGCCATCATTCTATCAGAACTTTACAAACGGTTGGGGAACAACAACCGGTGGTACAATCACATTTGAG
>JAFTNX010000120.1 GCA_017451665.1 Oscillospiraceae bacterium
TATACTGTCTGTCCACACATATCTGTCGGTAAACTCGTTTCTTTCAGCCTTTAAGGATTCCTTGAACCACTTATGCTCAACAGAAGTATGCCCTGGCACAAGGTCAAGGAGAATATGCATATCACGTTTGTGTGCCTCATCAAAAAGGTTTTTCAAATCTTCGTTTGTGCCGTATCTTTCAGCAACTTTTTTATAGTCGGAAACATCATACCCTGCGTCACCAAAAGGGGATTCAAAGCAAGGATTTATCCATATTGCAGTACAGCCAAGTCCCTTGATGTAGTCAAGCTTTTTTGTGATACCGTTGATGTTGCCAATTCCGTCGCCGTCGGTATCAAGAAAAGACTGTGGGTAAATTTCATAAAAAACAGCATTTTTAAGCCAGTCAGGTATTTTTCTTTCCATTTTTCAAAGCCTTCTTTCTGGTGTTTTTCTTTTTCTTTCTTACTGTATAACCAAAGCTGCCAAGCTTTTCGCCGAGAGTAAAATACTCTCCGTGAGAGTAGGCAACCAGATTTGCCTTTTCAAGTTGCAGACGCCCCTCCTTGTCAAGAAGCTCCTTTGCAACATTTATCGCCACAATGTCAGCAATAAACATATCGTGACTTCCAAGAGGTATAACGTCAGTAACAACACATTCTAAATTCACGGGACTGTCGCAAAGCAAAGGCACATCAACCTTGCTTGCAGGCTCAGTTTTAAGTCCCATTTCCTTGAACTTGTCAAACTTCGCCCCGCTTTTAACCCCACACCAGTCGCAAGCCCTCACAAGCTCACGGGTTGTAAGATTTATAACAAACTGTCCGCTTTCCTTGATGAGGTTATAGGAATACCTTTCAGGTCTTACGGAAATGTAGGTTTTTGGGGGAATTGTGTTTAAAATTCCTGTCCACGCAATTGTCAAGGCGTTTACCTTGTCACCTGATTTGCAGGTCACAATGGTTGGTGGAACGGGTGCTAACAGCGCAGAGCCTTTCCAGACTTCCTTAGTGTATTTCATAGCATTTAAAATGCTCCGAACAATAAAGCCTGAAGCACATTCCTTTCAATAATTTAAAGTTTCCCTTGCTTTTTTAAAAGCTCGTCATAGTCCTTATAAAGCTCCTGTGTCTGATTTTCAAGAAAATAATAGTGCCTGATATAAGGAATGAGAAGTCCTATAAAAAGTATGGTGAGTATAAAAAGTGCAGCCGAGTCATACTGCATAAAAATAAACGCAATGAGAGTTCCGAGCGTCATAAGTGCAAAAAGCACCATAACAATCAGGTGAACAATTCTTTCGTGCTGAAAAAACGAGATTTTTATAAGATGCTCCTTCGCAAGAGCTTCCCAGTCGTTTTCATCTTTTAAAAGCTGTTCCTTTATGTAGTTTCTGTAATCAGTAAGATATTTTCTCATAAAACCACCTAAATTTCAATTATGTCAGCAGTTTCCATCTTGACAGGAAAACCGTCACGCTCACCGTTTTTCTTGATGTCATAAACATAAAATGCCTCACAAAGAGCATTTATCTTTCCGTTGATGTCCTTTGTTTTAGCAACAAAGCTCTTGTTTTTCTTTTTACTTTTCTTTTTATCCTTGTCGCTACTCAAAAGCAAAGCAAGTCCCACAGAGCCAAGAAGAATTGCTCCCTTGACAAGTGGCGCAGAATCGCTTTTTAAAAGGTTGGTATTATATCCTGCTACAAACTTTTTGTTTCCCATAAGAAAAAATCCTTTCATAAGATTAGCTTCAAAATAAGTATAGCACATTTCAGAAATTTTCGCAACGGTATTTTTACAAAAATATTTGTATATTTTTCACAAACACCCTTGAAAGAGTTGAAAAAATATGGTATACTTTAATACGGTGAGATTTTCTGTGTTGGGAGGTGCTTGTTTTCTTGAAACACAATAAGAACGATGACAGATTAAAGATTGCCCTTGTGTATTCAGGTATCAATGGTGAATATCAAGGGAAAATTGCAAGTGGCGTCGTAAATAAAGCTAAAAGACTCGGATATGACGTTGCTATTTTTTCACCTTACAGTAATACTACAAACTACACTGCTCACGACTACGGAGAAGAAAATATATACGAGCTTATTAACTACGATTTTTTTGACGTGGTTATTATCCTTCCTTGCACAATGACCTGTGAAGAAAATACACTTCACGTTATTGACTGCGCTAAAAAAGCAGGTACACCTGTTATTATTATTGACGGGGAATACCCTGGCTGTAATAACATTCAGATTAAGCTTAAAGGTATCGGAGATATTGTTGAGCATCTGATAAATACCCATAATATCGCTGATTTTATGTTTATGGGGGCATTCAGGCACGAGCTTGAAAACGATAGATTCGTTGAATTTTCAAATACTCTTGACAGATACGGAATTGATTTTGATGAGGATAAGCTCCTTTTTGGAAATTACAGCGACGTTGATGCAGCGTTTGCTATAAAGAATTATATTTCTTCGGGAAAGAAGCTTCCTGAGGCGATTGTGTGCGCAAACGATACAATGGCTATCGGCGTAATCAATGAGCTGAGAAGTGAGGGAATTTATGTCCCTGATGATATTATTGTCACGGGCTTTGACGGAATAAGACTTGCACACGCAAACAACCCTTCGCTGACAACAGTTACACTTCCTTATTATGCGTGTGGTGAAAAGGCTGTTGAGGTTGCAAGAGATATTTCTATCCGTCCTTCAAACGCAGTAATGAATTATGAAATCAAAAACAAAGTGACAATTTCACAGAGCTGTGGCTGTTTTGAAAAGGACCTTGCTGACGATAATAATCTTATCAGAAATCTTTATAATTCTCTTGACAGACACACATTCTATTCAAAAAGACTTATAAGAATGAGCGAAAAGATGACTGGGGTTGATACCCTTGATGACACCTTTGACGCTATCAAGGAATACATAGAAGATATTTATGTTGACAGATTTTATATCTGTATTCCTGAAAAGTTTGAAAGCTGTATCGCTAAGGAAAACAGACTTAACCGTACAAGGGAATTCAAGCATACAGGCTATCCTGAAAGAATGTTAAAGCGTGTTGCAAGAGAATTCAAGGAATATAAAGAGCCGGAATATTTTGACTCAAAGCTGATGATTCCTGCTATGCACGAGCCGTCAGACAAGAGCAGGGTTTTCTTCTTTACACCTATTCATTTCCAGGACAGAAACTTTGGTTATATCTGTATGAGCTGTGACGATTATGTTGGTTCGGATTCGCTGTTTAATATCTGGCGAATGAATCTTTCTATCGCTATTGAGAATTCAAGAATCCGTGAAGAACTTTCAAAACAGACTGAAAAGCTTGAAAAACTTTATGTTGAAGATTCACTGACGGGTATTTATAACAGACGTGGACTTCATAACTGGGCTGTGGAAATTTTCAGTAAGGCTGTGGATTCACAGAGAGAGGTTATGATTTTTGTAGCCGACCTTGACGATTTAAAGCCTATCAATGATAAATTCGGACACAAGCAGGGCGACAATGCTATTATTCAGGTTTCAAGAGCTTTGCAGAAGGCTTCTACAAGTGGTGAAATCTGTGCACGTTTTGGTGGCGACGAATTTGAAGTTGTTGCGTACGACTATTCGGTAGAAAAGGCTGATGCTTTTGTAAAACGCTTTAACGACGCACTTGACGACTATAATCAGCGTTCGGGAATGCCATATAAAGTCAGCGCAAGCTGTGGCTATTATGTTTCAAGAGTAAGCGAGGATGACGACTTTGACAGTCTGATTTTTGCAGCCGACAAGGAAATGTATAAGAATAAGTCCGACAAAAAGGCAAGAAAAAAGCAGAGAATGTATTAAACTAAGGGTATCGGGGCAGAAAACCGATACCCTTTAATATGTGGCTTGTTTAAAATGAACAAAATCAAAGGCGAAATTTCGGTTGATTTGTGAGTTTTTTGGTGTTGACAATTTGGTGAGATAATGTTATAATATTAAAGTCGTCAAGAGACGACAACAACTTAATATGCGGCAGTGCTGGAATAGGCAGACAGGCACGTTTGAGGGGCGTGTGTCTTCGACGTATGGGTTCAAGTCCCATTTGCCGCACCAAAAAGTAATAATCCGAACACCATTCAAATCAATGGAGTGTTCGGATTATTCTTTTATCTATGACTTTTCTGTATAACGAAACAGGAACAAGGCGAAATGCTTTGTTCCTGTTTTTCTATTTTGGTATCGCTGTTTGTATAAA
>JAFTNX010000121.1 GCA_017451665.1 Oscillospiraceae bacterium
CTTTCACTTGATGGCAAGGACTATCTGCTTGACCAGGCTAACAAGGTTTACTACGCAACTGAAGATGCTTCACTTTCAACAGATGAGATGACTCCAGAAGAATTCACATCTATTCTTGATGGTGCAGTTAAGGCTAACAAGGTTACAATCGAAGGCGTTGAATTTGACAGAGTTGAATACAGCACAGACGATATGTCAGGTTTTGCTTACTTCAAGAACGGAATGATTAAGTATATGGCTGCTGTTGCAGACGGCGAAAATATGCTTATGGTAGTTGACAGATTTGAAGCTAAGGCTGACGCTTCACTCCTTTCACTCCCAGCTGATTATAAGGAAGTTACAGAAGATGAGTATATGGAACTTGTATACGGTGACCTCTCCGGCGATATGGAAATGGAAATGGAATAATTTCACTTTAACGTAATGTAAAAACCTGATGGCTTATGCTGTCAGGTTTTTTGTTTTTGGGAATGTTTATTTATAAATATTTTTAAAAGTCCAAAAATTTTCACCACAGGTGTTTGAAAATGTGGTATAATGTAAGAAGTATAATAAAAAGGAGTGATAACAAATGAATTATTATGTAAGTGACTTCCACCTTTTTCATAAAAATGTGACAAAGGAGGGAAAGGGTTTTGACAACAGACCTTTTGAAAATCTTGAACAGATGCACGCATGCATTAAAGAAAAATGGAATTCTAAAATAAATAACGGAGATACTGTTTATATTCTTGGTGATATAGCTATGAGAGGTACGCAAGAGGATTTAATTGCATTTGTTTCAACTCTCAAAGGTCGTAAGGTGCTTGTGAGAGGTAACCATGATGATGTCAAAGACCTTCGTTATAAACAGCTTTTTGATGAAATCTGTGACTATAAAGAAATTAAAGATACCCTCAATGGGGAAAGTGTAAAGCTTGTGCTTTCGCATTATCCTATTCTTATGTGGAAAGACCAGCACGCAGGCACAATTCACTTGTACGGACACCTTCATAACAGCAAAGAAGAATTTTATTTTCAAAAGTGTCTGAAGGAAATGAACAGCGACGTGTTTTTTGACAGAAGGGCAGGAAATAAAATGCTCAAAGCGTATAATGTCGGCTGTATGATGCCGTATATGGATTATGTGCCGAGGACCTTGTCTGAAATCGTTGAGGGCTTTGAAAAGTACGAAAACAACCTACAATAAAACCGTAAGAGAGGGGTATTTATGCCAAAATTCTTTTGTATATCTGATATTCATAGCTTTTATTATGAAATGATAACAGCACTTGATAATGCGGGTTTTGACAGCGAAAATGAAAATCATTATCTTCTTGTGTTGGGCGATTGCTTTGACAGGGGAAGTTATGCACTTGAAGTGTTGAATTACCTCGAAAGTTTAGAGAGAGTAATTGTAATCAAAGGAAATCACACCGATTTACTAATGAAACTCATTAAAAGTGGCATAGTATACGGTGCAGATATTTCAAACGGCACATTTAATACCGTCCTTCAGATTTCACAGAATGCAGGTACTTTTCCAGAAGCTTGCGAAGAATGTTATGAAAGAATAAAAGACTTTGTAAATAACATGGTAGATTATGTGGAACTTAAAAACCATATTTTTGTTCATAGCTGGATACCGATTAAGGAAACCGATTGTGGTTTTGAATTTGATAATAACTGGAGAAACGCTGACAAATCCTCGTGGGATAATGCACGTTGGTACACCCCGTTTTTGCTTGCCAAAAAGGGGCTACTCCCGGAAAAAACACTGGTGTTTGGTCACTGGCATTGTAGTGTTGGCTGGGCAGAAAAAGAGGGCAGAAGTGAGTTTGGAGAGGATGCAAAATTCGATATAGTCTGTGGTGACGGATATATAGCTATTGACGGCTGTTGCGCACATACCAAAAAGATAAACTGCCTTGTTATTGAAGATGATTTCATTTAAAAGTGGTGAAAAACGAAGAATAAATCGGGGATATCGAACTGGGGTTCGAATCCCTCGTAGTCACCTGAAAACTAATAAATTAAAAAGAAAAACACCACACAATGTGTGGTGTTTTTCTTTTTAATTGGTGAGCTATCGGGGATTCGAACCCCGGACCCTTTGATTAAAAGTCAAATGCTCTGCCGACTGAGCTAATAACACACAACAGCATAATTATTATACCAATATTTAAGCTGAAAGTCAATATATATCCTGCAACGTTTACAATTTATTCATTTTATATTTTATACTCAAAAACGTAATCGTCCATTACAAAACCGTTACCGATATCAGCCACCTGACTCCTGATGATTTCCATACCAAAACGCTTATAAATCGCAATAGTATCGTCATTGTGCTTGTTCACAGTAAGCCAGATACTTTTATAGCCACGCTCTTTACAGATGTCCTTCATAAACTCAAAAGCCTGTCTTGCAAAGCCATTTCCACGATAGCTTTTTCTGAGATACAGTTTTGAAAGAAACAGCGTACCGTCCTCCTGTGGCTGAATTCCGAAATATCCCTGATTATTCCCGTCAGCATTCATAAAATAATATTCATAACCATTTTCAAGCTGTGAATTCATAGCATTTTCGGACTGAAAATTCAAAACCATATAGTCTATCTGTTCCTCTGTGAGAATGGTAGGGAAGTGTTGATGCCATATTTCATTTGCAAGCTTTGCAAGCTGTGGAATTTCTTCTTTTTCCACTCTTTTAATATCACATTTCATATTCTTCAAGTCCTTTCAGGTGCTCAATAAACTGTTTTGCACATCTTGGTGAACGTCCGCTTCTGCTTAATGCAAAAGCCTCTGCCTTCATAAAAAGCTCCTTTTCATCAAGCTCAATTCCGTACTGAACAGCAAGGTTCTTAACAATATCAAGATACAGCTTTTTGTCAGGCTTCATAAATGTAACCGTAAGCCCGAAACGTTCAGAAAGACTCATAAATTCCTGAACAGTGTCATTGAAGTGAATTTCATCACCCTGACGAGAAGAAAAAGTTTCCTTAACAAGATGACGCCTGTTTGAAGTGGCGTAAATTATCATATTCGGCGAATTTGAAGAAACAGAGCCTTCAAGGGCAGCCTTTAATGCTGCGTAATCGTCGTCGTCCTCAGAAAATGAAAGGTCGTCAATGAAAAGTATGAATTTCAACGGATTTCTTCCGATTTTTTCGATAATCTTAGGAATGAGATGCAACTGCTTTTTCTTGATTTCAATAAGCCTTAATCCCAAATCCTTGTATTCATTTGCAATTGCCTTTACTGTGGAAGATTTACCTGTGCCACAGTCACCATAAAGCAGACAGTTGTTAGCAGGTCTGCCATTTATGTGTGCAAGAGTATTCTCAATAACCTCCTGCCTTTCCTCGTCGTATCCTGACAGCTGTGAAAGTCTTATCGGGTCAGGGTAGGAAACAGGCTCAAGGTCGTTTTCACCCATTACAAAAATATGATTTGTGGAATACACACCAAAGCCAATCTGTCTGATTTTCAAAAGCCTTTCAGCGTAAAGCTGTGAGTAATCCATATCACAAATCTGATATTTCGGAAGAAAATCATTAAACCCGATTTTGTCTGTAAGCCATTCACAGGACAGCTTGCCCACCTCATTTAAAACAGCCAGCTCGTTTGCAAGACATTCTGTTTCGTGAATACCAGCTGTAATGCCCTCGCCACGCTTTTTAACGTATGAGTTTTCGTCCTCCGAAAGAATTTTAAAAACATATTCCGTGAGGTTTTCCCCGTGAGAATAAAGCTCGCTTACAAAAGCACAGTATCTGTCGATTTTCTCGCTTTGTTCACTGTTGTTATGTAAAGTAAGTAAAAATTCATTCAGCTTTTTTATTAAAGGGTTTTCAAGAAGATTTCTGAAAATCACCAATGAATTCAACCTTTTTTTCAGATTATTCAGCTTGTCCATTAAAATCTGCTCCTTAGTTAATATTTGCTACTTACATATTAGCACAAAAATTAAGTTTTTTCAATAATATTTAGATAAAATCGGTTGAAAAAAGTTTCCGTTTGTGCTAAACTAATACTATATAATTGTATTGGAAGGTTTTGTATGAAAAGATTTCTTGCTTTTATGTGTTGCGTGGCACTTGCACTGTCGCTTGTGGCATGCTCAGATAAAGAAAATAAAAAAAGTGATACAGCTATAATTGCCCATAGCGTAACAGACCATAAGGTTTTTAAATATTCGGATAAATCAATGATGAAAATTGCGTTTATCTATATCGGAGAAATCACAGATAACGGTTATAATCAGGCTATGGATAATGCAAGAGTTACTCTTGTGGAAAAAGGTTATAACTGCGTTTATAGTGAAAATATTCCCGATAATGAGCTTTGCGAAAAGGAAATGCAACGTCTTATTGAAGAGCAAGGCGTAAATGTTTTTGTTCTTACAAGCTATAATTATACTACTTATGCCAAAAAAATAGCTTCAATCAACCCTGAAATTGCATTCTTGCAGTATTCTGAAGAAGATAATATAGAAAATCTCGGAACATTCTGTTATAAAAGCTATGAATTAAAGTACCTTCTGGGTATAGTTGCGGGTAAAAAAGCTGAGGAAACAGGAAATAAGAATATAGGTTATGTTGCTGCTGTTCAGACACCACTCAGCTATCGTGAAGTAAATGCTTTTGCACTGGGCGTAAAATCTGTTTGCAGTGACGCTAAAATCTATCTTGAATGGATACATTCATGGGGTGATTATCAGCTTGAAAAAATACTGCAGAAAACCTTATAAATAACTATAATTGTGGAATATTATCTTATAACACAGATACACTTGCTGTTCCTGAAATCTGTCAGCAGAAGGGCGTTTATGTTGTGGCGAATGCAATGAAGGCTAAGGAAATCGCACCTGATTATTGTATAGCTATCGGAAAACCTGACTATGATGAATATATAGTTGTTGAAATTGAGAAATTCCTGGCAGACGGTTGGTATTCAAGAAATAAGACTATCGGTCTTGACGCTGACGGAAACTTCACTTATTTGGATATCCCTGAAAACTCAGCTGAAAACACATCTATCGCTGTTGATATGATGAGAAGTAAAATTCAGAATTCCGAAATAGAGGTTTTTGCAGGCCCGATTAAGGATATTAACGGACTTGAACGTGTAGCTGACGGGGATAACCTCAGCAAATCGGAGATTAAATCTATGAACTGGCTCATAGAAGGCGTTACGGAGGTTTAGAATGTCAAAGGTTAAAACTGCACTTGTAACGGGTGCAAGCTCTGGAATTGGCAGGGATATTGCCAGAAATCTTTCAAAAAGAGGTTTCAGGGTTATTCTTTCCGCAAGACGTGAAAACAGACTTATAGAACTTAAAAATGAGCTTTCTGACGCTGAAATTATTACAGCTGACCTTAGCTCAGAAAAAGACTGCACAGAGCTTTATGAAAAAACTAAAAATGAGAATGTCTGCGTGCTTGTAAACTGTGCAGGCTTTGGTGCTTTTGGCGAATTTACAGAAACAGACCTTTCAAATGAACTTGCAATGATTGATTTGAATGTCAAAGCTGTGCATATCCTCACAAAGCTTTTCTTGAAGGATTTTATCGATAAAAACAGAGGGTATATTCTTAACGTTTCATCTTCGGCAGGACTTATGCCGTCAGGTCCTTATATGGCTACCTACTACGCAACAAAAGCCTATGTGACAAGCCTTACAACTTCAATTGCTCAGGAATTGAAAGAGCAGGGAAGCAGAGTTTATATAGGTGCGCTTTGTCCGGGACCTGTTGACACGGAATTTAATTCTGTGGCAGGGGTAAAATTCGGAGTCAAGAGTATTTCTTCACAGTATTGTGCAGATTATGCTGTTAAAAAGATGTTTGAAAGACAGACAATTATCGTACCTTCAATGTCAATGAAGGCCGGAGTTGTGGCACAGAGATTTGTCCCACGCTCTGTTATGTCAAGGATTACTTCTGAAATTCAGAAGAAAAAGAGAAAATAGATTTTAAGAGCCTTTATAAGAGGCTCTTTTTTATATGCAACTAAATTTAAATGAAATATAAGAATATTAAATAAAATCATTTTCTTATTTCAAATTCACATATTCGTTCATTTTGTTGTATTGAAATCCGTAAAATATATACAATTAAACCAAAAAAACGTTTACATTTTTGTGAAAATAATAAATTGAAAAGTTTGTGAGTATGGAGTATAATGTATACATAAACAAAAATTGTTTAGTAAAAAAACGGAGGTATTATTTTATGAAACTTAAGAAGATTCTCTCAATGACTCTTGCTCTTGCACTTGCTTGCGTTTCACTCACAGCTTGTGGAAGCGAAGAAAAGTCAGACAAGAAGGAAACAACTACAACAACAGAGGCTACAACAACAACTGAAGCTACAACTACAACAGAAGCTACAACTACAACAGAAGCTACAACAACAACTCCTGCTGCTCCTGCTATTGAACCAACAGTAGCTCCAGAAGATGGTAAGTACTTTGACGCATTCCTTATGTTCACAGACTCAGGCTGGATGTGGGGTAACTGGGATTCACAGGACACAGCTGCTGCTGACGAATCAAAGACAGCTTACGGTTATGACGCTTACATCACAGGCGACGGTACATACACAGTATCACTCGTTGCTGACCCAGCTGTTGAAGCATTCGCTGCTGAAGCATTTGGTTACCAGGTATTCTGCGTAGACATCGAAGGTCTTGCTGCTGCTGCTGGATGTGGCTTTGAAGCTGAAGGTTATGCTGATTGCGATACAACAGCTAAGAAGATGCAGTTTGCTAAGGATGCTGGTCTCTCAATCACAGACGTTAAGATTCTCCACGACGGCGAAGTAGTTTACGAATACGCTGATGAAGATGTTGTTTTCGGTGATATCGAAGGTAACGGAAAGCTCAGACTTGAAATCTACAACGCTTACGGTTCAACAGTAACTGACGGTCTTGCTCCACAGGAAATTCTTGACCTTGCTGGTGGCGACGCTGTTGCTTACGAATCAGTTCAGGTTGAATTCACAATCGCTGGCGTTCCTGCTATCGAATAATTCAAAACACTTAAAGCTCCCTTTCAGGGAGCTTTTTTTGAGCATATTTTCAACAAATTATAATTATTTGTTTTGTATAAAATCGATAATAAAACGATTACAAATTTGTTGAAATAATAAATTGAAAAATATTATTAAATAGAGTATAATATGAATGTAAACGATAACGTTTAAAAATATTCAGGAGGTTATTAACATGAAAAAGTTACTTGCTATGGCACTTGCAATGGTTATGACTTGCGGTGTTATGACAGCTTGTGGTAGTGAAGACAAGTCTGACGATAAGAAGGACACAACTACTACAACAACAGAAGCTACAACTACAACAGAAGCTACTACAACTGAGGCTACAACTACAACAGAAGCTACAACTACTGCTGAACCAGAGCCAGAAGTTCCGGAGTGGCCAGTTAACGTAGGCGTATCTTACAACGAACCTTACACAACAACAGTTCCTAACGGAATGTCAAAGGCAACAGTTACTCTCGTTCCTATCTATGGCGAAACTGATGCTGACGTTGCTTGGAATGACTACTGCACAATGAAGATTGTTGTTACACAGGCTGACGGTTCAAAGAACTACGCTGCTGTAATCGGTGGTGCTGTATCATGGGATACAACAGTTGACGATATGGGCACAGCTGACGATACATCTGATGATGCTATTGTTCCTGTTGCTGACTGTCTCGTTATGTGGGCTGACGATGTTTCAATCGACGTTCCACTCGACGTAACAGGTGGTGCTTTAATCGAAGTTGTTGCACTTGGCTGGAACAACGACGAAGTTACATCAGCTACACCATACTTTATCGTAGGCGACGTTAAGTACGAATAATACTTAAAAAATTAAGCAGGGGATTGAATCTCCTGCTTTTTTTGTGCATAAAAAAGGGTACTGAACTCATTCAGTACCCTTGAATTTTAATTATAATTGAAATGTTACGAAAATGTCGTAAATGCACTTCATAGCAACTTCAAAATCTTCTTCGCTTACACCGATGATGATGTTAAGCTCACTTGAGCCCTGGTCAATCATCTTAACGTTAACGTGGCTGTGTGCAAGTGCAGAGAAAATTCTTCCTGCTGTACCTCTGTTTGACTTCATTCCACGACCTACAACAGCGATAAGTGCAAGGTCAGTTTCAATGTCAATAACGTCAGGCTGAGCGTTTCTGTGAAGACCTGCAAGAATTTCCTGCTCCTTCTTTTCAAACTCTTCCTGATGAACGATAATGCTCATTGTGTCAATACCTGATGGCATATGTTCAAAACAGATACCGTTCTTTTCAAGGACTTCAAGGACTCTTCTTCCAAAACCGATTTCAGAGTTCATCATGTCCTTTTCAATGTTGATAACTGAAAATCCCTTCTTGCCTGCAATACCTGTAATAGTAAATCTTGGCTTTACAGAAGTGCTTTCAACAATCATTGTTCCAGGGTCTTCAGGCTTGTTTGTATTCTTGATGTTGATTGGAATACCAGCCTTGCGAACAGGGAAGATAGCGTCTTCGTGAAGAACTGTTGCACCCATGTATGAAAGCTCACGAAGTTCCTTGTATGTGATAGTTGTAATTGGCTCCGGATTTTCAATAATTCTTGGGTCAGCAATCAAAAATCCTGAAACGTCAGTCCAGTTTTCATAAATGTCAGCTGATGCAGCAGATGCAACAATTGAACCTGTGATGTCTGAACCACCTCTTGAGAATGTCTTGATTGTGTCGTTAGGCATTGAGCCGTAGAAACCAGGAATTACTGCTCTTTCAACCTGTGAAAGCTTTTCGCTGAGAACCTTAGCAGTTTTCTTTGTATCAAGAACGCCTGACTCTGTAAAGAAAATCACGTCAGCAGCGTCAATAAATTCGTATCCGAGATAGCTTGCAAGAATAATACCGTTTAAGTATTCGCCTCTTGATGCAGCGTAGTCACGACCTGCCTTACCAATAAAGCAAGCTCTGATAGTGTCAAATTCAGCTTCAAGTGAAAGTGTAAGTCCAAGGTCCTTGATAATTCCATAGTATCTTTCCTTGATAGCTTCAAAGCTTTCAGAAAAATCCTGTCCCTTTGCAGCAAGGTCGTAGGTAGCATAAAGCATATCAGTTACCTTGATGTCCTCTGAAAAACGCTTGCCAGGTGCAGAAGGAACAACGTATCTTCTTGCATCGTCAGCGTTAATGATGTCACTTACCTTTTTAAACTGCTTAGCGTCAGCAAGTGAGCTTCCACCGAATTTTACTACTTTAGTCAAAATATTCAAACCCCTTTGTTAAATAAATATCATTACTTTACTATTATACGAAAATTCCCCATTTTCGTCAATTGACGAATAATACAAATTTGTAAATTTTATCTATGTTTTTTTGTGGAATACGATTGTATTTGTGCGACGGACATTTTAGCGAATTTGTATTTTTAAAAAAGCTGTTGTAATATTTAATATTTTGTGTTAAAATTAAGTTAAATAAACGCTAAAAGGAGAGATTTTTTTGAAATATATTCTTTCACTTGACCAGGGGACTACTTCATCAAGAGCAATACTTTTTGGAAAAAGTGGCGAAATTATAAGTAAAGCACAAAAGGAATTCAAACAGTATTATCCTGAGGCAGGCTGGGTTGAACACGACGCAGAAGAAATTTTTCAGACACAGCTTGATGTTGCAAAAGAGGCTATGGCAAAAATCGGCGCAACAGCTTCCGATATAATTGCAATAGGCATAACAAACCAGCGTGAAACTACCATTGTGTGGGATAAAAATACAGGAAAACCAATCTGTCCGGCTATCGTTTGGCAGTGCAGACGTACATCAGCGTACTGCGACTATTTAAAGGAGGCAGGACTTACAGGAGTATTCCAGGAAAGAACAGGACTTCTTATAGACGCATATTTCAGTGGCACAAAGCTGAGATGGATTCTGGAAAACGTGCCTTTTGCCCGTGAAAGAGCAGAGAAGGGCGAACTTCTTTTTGGTACGGTTGACACATGGCTTGCGTGGAAGTTGAGTGGTGGAAAATCCCATATAACCGACGTTTCAAACGCATCAAGAACAATGCTTTTCAATATTCACGATATGGAATGGGACGACATCATTCTGGCAGTTCTCAATATCCCGAAACAAATGCTCCCGACAGTTGTTGATACAAGTGGGCATCTTGCAGTTTGTGATGAAAAGTTTTTTGGTGGGGAAATCCCGATTTACGCAATGGTAGGTGACCAGCAGTCGGCACTTTTCGGACAGTGTTGTTTTGACGAGGGCGACGTAAAGAATACCTACGGCACAGGTGGTTTTCTTCTTATGAATACGGGAGATACACCAATAAACAGCAAAAAAGGACTTCTCTCAACAGTTGCATGGAGAATTAACGGACAAACTACCTACGCCCTTGAAGGCTCTGTGTTTATCGCAGGCGCACTTGTGCAGTGGCTGAGAGATGAAATCGGACTTGTGAAAACCTCTTCCGAAACCTGTGAAATCGCAAAATCAGTTACCGACTCAAACGGCGTGTACGTTGTGCCTGCATTTGTGGGGCTTGGCGCACCTTACTGGAATCAGGACGCAAGAGGCACAATCTGCGGGCTTACAAGAGGCTCAAACAGAGCGCATATCATAAGAGCATGTCTCGAAGCAATCGCATTCCAGACCTACGATGTTTTAAAGGCTATGGAATCTGACAGTGGCAAAAATCTTGGTGCTATCAAGGTTGACGGTGGGGCATCTGCCAACGATTTTCTTATGGAATTTCAGGCTGACATTCTCTCAAAAACAGTTGTAAGACCTGCCTGTGTTGAAACTACTGCGCTTGGTTCAGCACTTCTTGCAGGAATAGGCGCAGGGGTGTGGAATTCCTTTGACGAGCTTAAAAAACTCACAGTAAACGACAAGGTTTTTGAGCCAAAAATGAGCGAGGAATACATAAAAAAGCTTATTCATGGCTGGGATAAAGCAATAGAACGTTCTGCCGACTGGGCTGACTAATAAAAAAGGTATCAGTAAAAAACTGATACCTTAATTTTTTATTTATCCTTATTTCTTCCAAAAAGACGTGCAAAAAATCCACGCTTTTTCTTTTTCTTAGGCTTTGCTTCAACTGTCGCTTTTTCCTTACTCTGTGCAGC
>JAFTNX010000122.1 GCA_017451665.1 Oscillospiraceae bacterium
ATTTTTTGAAAAATCAGCTTTTGTAATTTTTCCCACAGGTGAGATAAAAGCTGAAATTCCACAGTTTCCGCTTCTTAAAAGGTATTTATTACATTCAACAGCACGCATAACCGAGTGTGCAAAATGGAGGTTTCTTCCACGGCTGTTACCAAACCAGCTGTCGTTTGTGGAAATGAGTATCAGTTCTCCACCCTCAACCGTCTGTGAGGCCGTCACATCAGAAAGCACCGACTCGATGCACACAGCACAGGTGAGATTTCCGATTTGGGTTGTGAGAGGGTGATTTTCTTTTGCAGGGGAGAGGTTTCTGAATTTGAAATATTCCTTAAAAAACGGAGCGTATTCCCCGAAAGGGATAAGAAAGGTTTTGTTGTAGGTTTGTGACAGGGTGTTGTCGGGATTTATTGCGACAAGTGAGTTGTAGTGGCAGTTTTTATCAATGGAAAAACAGCCCGTAACTATAACTGCATTGTTTTTTTGTGAAAGATTATAAAGATTTAAAAAAGCCTTTTCCTTGTGAAGATATTCAGGGATTGACGTTTCAGGAAGAAGCACCAAATCGGTGTTATTGTTTATACTTGCCGACAAAAGCTGTGTGCAGTTTTCTGTTGCGTCCTTTACTGTCAGGTCGTATTTTTCCTCCCCCTCAATTGAGGTCTGTATTATTACTGCGTTAATTTGTTTTCCTGACGGTTTGTAGCTGTTTATTCTGACAGTTGAAAACGCAAGGGTAAAAAAAACTACAAAAAATGCACAGAAAAGTGACAGATACCTTGTTGGTGTGGGATTTTTTTCTGACAGGAATACGCAGAGTAGTGACGTAACTGACAAAATAAGAAATGCCACAAAAGAACCTCCGAAAAATGCTGACGGCTGAATTAAATTCGGAAAAAACGCCAGGGTGTTTTCAAGCTTTGTAAATGAAAATGCAAAAAACGGGTTATGCTCCTGAAGGTGTTCGCCTAAAACAAAAAGCAGAGAAACTGCAAAAGGTCTTGAAAAATTCCCCTTAAAGAAATACCCGAAAGTGAGCGTCATACACAGCCACAGGCTTTGCCACAGGGCAATAATAATTACCACAAAAACGGCAAGAATAGTATTCACAGCTTTTGAAAATGGCAGAAAACCGTTGACTGTAAATAAAAATGAAAACAAAATCAGATAATAGCTTAATGAAAATGCGATAATTTTTTTAAGGTAGATTTTAAAGCTGATTTCATCTGAAAGTGAAATAAAAAGTGGCAAAAGTGAAAAAATAATCAAAAGCCCAAGCTGATTATAAAGTGATACCACACCTGAAAAAACAGCCGACATCACGGTGATTGTTATATTTGATTTTTTTATTCTTGAAATTTTCATAGAAATATGATACCCTTATAAATGTGAAAAAATACAAAAAGGGGGCTTTGCTGTGAATTTGCCATCATATATAAAAACTGCAATTGAATATTTAAACAAAGCAGGCTTTGAGGCGTATGCTGTTGGTGGATGTGTAAGGGACAGCCTTCTTTTGAAAAATCCCGACGACTGGGATTTATGCACAAGTGCCGAGCCTATGGAAATCTGTGATGTTTTTAAGGGCTTTCACGTTATTGAAACAGGACTCAAACACGGTACAGTTACCGTGAGAATTGAGCATAATTCCATTGAAATAACAACATTCAGGACTGACGGGGAATACGTTGACCACAGACGCCCTGAAAAGGTTTTGTTTGTGAAGAATTTAAAGGAAGATTTAAGCAGGCGTGATTTTACAATAAACGCACTTTGTTATAATGAAAATTGTGGTATTGTTGACCTTTTTGACGGCAAAAACGACCTTGAAAATAAAATAATACGCTGTGTGGGAAATGCAGAAAAGCGTTTTGAGGAGGACGCTCTGAGAATTTTAAGAGCGCTCAGGTTTTCAAGCTGTTTAGGATTTGAAATCGAGGAGGAAACTTCAAAGGCGATTTTTAATAAAATGCACCTTTTAAAAGAGATTTCCGGGGAAAGAATAAGAGTAGAGCTTTTAAAAATGCTTTGTGGTAAGGGCGTTGAAAATGTCCTTTTAAAGTACCGTGATGTTTTGGCAGTTATCATTCCCGAAATCAAAGCGACCTTTGACTTTAAGCAGAACAACCCACATCATTGCTATGATGTTTATACCCATATCGTTAAGGCTGTTTCGCAGGTTAATGGCGACGGGAATATTAAAATGGTTATGCTTTTGCACGACATAGGAAAGCCTGAAACTGTTTCTGTTGACGAAAAGGGACTTCACCATTTTAAAAAGCACCCCACAGTTAGCTGTGAAATGGCAAGGGGAATTTTAAATCGTCTTAAATTTGATAACAAGTCAAAGGATAAAATCTTAAATCATATTTTTGAGCACGACAACAGATTTCCGGCTGTAAGAAAAAGTGTGAGAAAGTTTGTTGCGAAATACGATTATGATTTCTTTTTTGAACACCTTGAAATACGACTTGCTGATACTCTTGCACAGTCGGAATACAACCGAGATGGAAAGCTTTATGACATAGCCGAAAAAAAGAGAATTGCAAACGACCTCATAGCTGAAAACGCACAGCTCAGTATGAAAAATCTGGCGATTGACGGGAGCGTGCTTATGGGTGAGGGCTATCCTGAGGGGAAAATACTTGGAGAAATTTTAAAGGACTGCTTTGAGGCTGTTGTTGAGGAAAAAGTTTCAAACGACAAAACAGAGCTATTAAAATACGTTTTTGAAAAATACAGATTGTAGGAGAAAATAGTGAACAAGGAAAAAATAGTTGATTTGGTTTTTATAATTCTCACAGTTTTGTGGTGTGCTGTGATTTTTAGTTTTTCTTCACAGGATGGTAATGAAAGTGGTGGTCTGAGCGAAAAGGTCTGTTATTTTGTGGCAGAAAATTTTGTTTTTGACTTTGACGAAATGACAGACACAAAACAGCTTGAGATAATTGACGGAATGCATCTTTTTATCAGAAAAACAGCACATTTTTGTGTTTATGCCTTACTGGGATTTTTAGTAGCGTCAGTTCTGCGAAGAAAAAAGCCCCTCACAAGAGGAGCTTTAAGTCAGGGCTTTGTTACCCTTTACGCTATAAGTGATGAAATTCATCAGGGGTTTGTGTCGGGCAGAAACGGAAATGCCATTGATGTTTTAATTGACAGCTGTGGAGGATTTTGTGGAATTTTATTTTCAATTATTCTCTTTAAAATCATTTCAGCTTTATTAAAGAAACGCCTTGAAAATAATGAGTGAGGATTTCTTCATAAGTGTTTTGTGAAACTGCCATAAGGTTTGCACCACACTGTGAAAGTCCCACAAGGTGACCACCACCATAGCAGGTTATGGTGGCTGAATTATCGGTAATTGAAATTGTGAAATTGCAGGAATTTGTGTTAAAAATCTCAGCAAATTCTGTTCCTGCAATTTCTTTTTTTGTGCTGTCGTTTGAAATTTCAAGGGACAAAACCGTGTTGTGGTTTGTTTTTTTGTTGATTTCAAAGGACATATTTTCATCTTCTTTTAAATCAAGATAGGCACAAAGTCGTGAGAAAAATTCCGTTTTTGTTATTTTTATTTCCTGAATACCCTGTGAGGAATTTTCATCATAAGGGCTTTTTACCGACACAAGATAGGGGAATTCCTCTCCCCAGATGTCCTCTGAGCTTTCCGTAAAACCGTATGAAACAGGGTGAAAGGCAGTAACTATCGGGGCGTTTTCGTAGGTTAAGACAATCCCGTCTGTTTCAAATACAGCAAGGGTAGCCTTGTCAAGCGCCGACTGATAATTTTCACCATAGAATTCTCTTGCCTCCTCGTATGTAAAATAGCTTTGTGGGTTTTCTGAAAGGCTTTTTTTGTGATAAAGGTGATAATAAACGTAGGTGCGTGCAATAATCGCCTGACATTTTAACGCTTCAGGCTCAAAATTGCAGGGGATTTGTGCCAGAACACAGCCAATCAGATAGTCGTCAAGTGGGATTTCTGAAAGTGAAGAGTCAGTTTTATTCATAATTTCAATTTCTGACGGCAGGGAAAAATTGGTTTTTTCTATGCTGCCGGCAGGCTCTTTTTTATCATTTTTCAAAAAAACAGCGCAGGGAATGGTGGTTAACAGTATTGAAAAAACAAGGAGTATTCTTATGTATTTTGACATTTTAAGTTCCTTTCGTGATGTGGTTTGTGACTTGTCCGTAGTAAAATATATGCTCATAATGTATAAAGTATGCAATGAAAGGTGAATTTTGCAAGTTTTGTTGTCTGAAATTTCAAAAATGTTTTCCGTTGCTTGACTTTAGGCTGAAAATAGTGTATAATCAAATTTAATCTATATTCAAAGACATAAAAGGAGTGAATGATATGAGAAACAGTCCTGCAAAGGATAAGCTTTACAAAGAGTTTATGACAAACAATACAATCGACAAAAAGGCTTATGAAAAGTACGACGTTAAAAGAGGACTGAGAAATGCTGACGGAACGGGTGTTATGGCAGGTCTTACAAACATCTGTAACGTTCACGGATATGTAATTAACGATGGTGAAAAACAGCCTATCGAGGGTGAACTCATTTTCAGAGGCTATAATATCAACGACATTATTGAAAACTGCTGGAACGAGGACAGATTCGGCTATGAGGAAACTGTTTATCTTCTTCTGATGGGTGAGCTTCCTACAAAGAGCGAGCTTGAATCCTTCAGAGAGATTATTGCAAGCAACAGAGCGCTTCCTGACTCATTCTTTGAAGATATGATTTTAAAAGCACCTTCAAAGGACATTATGAACAAGCTTGGAAGAAGTGTTCTTGCACTTTATTCTTATGACGAAAACCCTGAAAACAGAAGTCCTGAATACGAAATGGCAACAGCTATTTCTATTATTTCAAAGCTTCCTACAATTATGGTTGACGCATATCAGGTTAAGAGAAGATGTTATGACAACGAAACAATGTTTATGCATCCTCTTGACAAAAATCACTCAACTGCTGAAATGATTTTGTCTACACTTCGTGCTGACAGAAAGTTTACACACGAAGAGGCTAAGCTTCTTGACCTTTTGCTTATGCTCCACGCTGAACACGGTGGAGGAAACAACTCTACTTTTGCTTGTCGTGTGCTTACTTCTTCGGGAACAGACGCTTATTCAGCATATTCAGCTGCTATCGGCGCACTCAAGGGCCCAAGACACGGTGGTGCTAACAAGAAGGTTGTTGAGATGCAGGAATGCATAAAGAGAAACGTAAAGAACTGGAACGACGAGGGTGAAGTTGCTGACTTTTTGAGAAAAATTCTCAGAAAGGAAGAAAACGACCATTCGGGACTTATTTACGGAATGGGCCACGCTGTTTACACACTTTCTGACCCGAGAGCTGTTATTTTAAAGCATCACGCAGGAAGAATGGCTATCGGTACTGAATACGAAAAGGAATTCAGACTTCTTGAAACTATTGAAAGACTTACACCTGAACTTTTCTATGAGGTTAAGGGAGACGCTAAGATTGTTTGTGCAAACGTTGATATGTACTCAGGTCTTGTTTACAGAATGCTTGGCGTACCGGAAGATTTGGTTACACCTATGTTTGCTGTTTCAAGAATGGCCGGCTGGTGTGCACACAGATTTGAAGAGCTTGTAACAGGCAGAAAGATTATCAGACCTGCATACAAGGCTGTTGCAAAGCGTAAGCCTTATGTTCCTATGGCTGAAAGAGACAGCTTTAAAGCATAAATATTTTTCTGTCGGGGCGACGATTTATTAAAGATTGAAATTAAACTCACTATCGTAAAGGTAGTGAGTTTTTTTGTTGTTTTTTATAAAAAAATATTAAAAAAGACTTTAAAAATAAAAAGAAATATGATATACTATTAGTATCTATGATATATTTTCAGAAGGGATGGTTACAGATGAAAAAAAGAATACTTTCAATAGCCGTCTGTGGCTGTCTTTTGCTTACAGGCTGTGGGGTTGGAAATACCCTTGGTATCGAGGGACTTGTGGCTTCGCCAAACCTTACAGACGAACAGTCAAACATTCACCAGACGCTTGAAAACAGTGTTGGGAAAGACATTGTTTTAAAATACCCTGAAAACGGAAATAACCGTTCTGCTTATGTGGTGGCTGACATTGATATGGAATTTACCGACGAGGCACTTGTATTTTATGAATTTAAAAATGCTGCGGCAGGTGACAGTGGCGTCAGAATAAACGTTATGGACCAGAATGAGGGTGGACAGTGGAAATCTGTTTTTGACCTTACAGGAAAGGGTACTGATATTGATAAGGTTGCTATTTCAACGTTGGGAAGTGACCGACTTAAAAACATTATTGTAGGTTATTCTTCGATGACTGTCGACGGAAAGGTTTTGCAGATTTCAAGATACGACGGAAATGAATTTATGCCGTCGGTTTTTGAGGACAGCTATTCCATTATGGAAATTCTCGACCTTGACAAGGACAGCTTCAAGGAGATTTTTACAGTTTTAAATAATACCACAACTTCTACTGCTACGGCGTCGCTTATACAGTCTGAAAACGGGGAAATTTTAAAAACACATCAGGTTGCTATGGGGTCTGACACGGTGTCATTCACAAACAGCACAATAGGACTCGTTGACGAGGAAACTCCTGCTGTATTTGTGGACTGCTTAAAGTCAACAGGTGAATTACAGACGGAAATTATTTATTTCAGATACAATAAGCTTCAGAATCCTTTGTTGCAGTTCCCTGACAAACTGCTTATGAAAACCTCACGTCCTGCAGGGTATTATTCAAAGGATATTGACGGTGACGGCATTATTGAAATCCCGTCAACCGAACTTATGCCAGGGCACGAAAATCTTCCTGATGAAGAAAAGGTTCTGATGACAAGCTGGTATAATTACAGCGATTATTATAACCTTGAAAAGAAATATTCGGGATATTATTCAATTTCAGACGGCTATCAGCTGGTATTCCCGAAAAGATGGCAGGGTATGGTTACTACAAAAATGGATACTGCTACAAACGAGGCAGTATTTTATAAATACGAGGGGAATATTTCGGGATTTATGACAGAGCTTATGCGAATAGCTGTGTGCCCGAAAACCAAAACCTCCGAATATGAATATCAGGGTTATGAGGTTATTGGCTCAAGTGGACAGCTTGATTATCTTGTAAAGCTTCCTACAAACAGACGTGAACCACTTATCTTAACCATTGACGAAGTTAAAAACAGCTTTTTTATAATTCAATAAAGAAAGGACGATTGTTGTGAGTGTAAAGAGAATTCTTGTTTGTGAAGATGAAGATTCTATCAGAGAGTTTATTGTAATTAACCTTATGAGAGTAGGTTATGAGGTTATTGACGTAAACTGTGGAGAAGAAGCTTTGAGAGTTTTTGATGAGTCAAACGGAAGCTTTGACGTAGCTTTGCTTGACATTATGATGCCTGGTATTGACGGCTTTCAGGTCTGCAAAAAGCTGAGAGAACGTTCAGCTACTATGGGTATTATTATGCTTTCTGCAAAATCACAGGAAATGGATAAGGTTTCGTCACTTATGCTTGGTGCTGACGACTATATCACAAAGCCATTTTCTATTTCTGAACTTATTGCAAGAGTTGACGCAGTGTGCAGAAGAGTCAATATGACTCACACAAAGCCTGAAACTGCTACAAACATTATTTCAGGACCATTTACTCTTAATCTTAAGTCAAGAACTGTTTTGAAAAACGGTCAGCCTATTGTACTTACTCAGGTTGAATATCAGATTATGGAATATTTCTTTAAAAATCAGAATACTGCCCTTGACAGAACAAGTATTCTTTCTCATATCTGGGGCGAAAGCTATTATGGCGACGAAAAAATCGTTGACGTAAATATCAGAAGAATAAGAATGAAAATTGAGGACGAGCCTTCAAATCCACAGTATATTCTCACAATCTGGGGATACGGTTATAAGTGGTCTATGCCTAACTAACAATTGACAATTGACAATGGACAATTGTCAATTAAGGTGTCTGCTTCGCAGACGGGTTTTAAAATTCAGCTAAAAAGGAGGGAAAGTAATGGCAAAGCGACATAAACAGAGTATTACCAGACGTTGGATTTTTAACAGCGTGGGTATCGTTTTTATCATTCTGCTTGTTATTACTGTTTCCCTTATTATCGGCATAAGACAGTTTTATTATAATTCGGTAAATCAGTATCTTTCTTCACAGATGAATGTTGTTATGGGTACTGTTACGAGATTTGCTGAGGACTTTGAAACGAACTTTTCAAGCGAACTGAGAAGTATCGTTGAGGACTATGAAAACAAAGAAAAAATCGAGCTTATGGCAATTGACGTTTATGGGAATACCGCTGTTACATCTTCGGGATTTGCTCCAAGCGAGGATACCTCTGTTGAGGATTATGAAATAGCACTAAGCTCAAAAAACGGAAAAGGCGACGCTGTGTTCAGGCTTCCGACGGGGGAAAAAATTATGGCTATGACAGCTATGATTCCTATGGGTAGCAACGAGTACGAGGCTGTAAGAATGTTTGTGTCACTTAAAAAAGTTGACGAGCAGGTGCTTTCTACTTCCCTTATAATTATCGGAATTGCCGTTCTCATAATGGTATTTATTATCGCAGCAGGACTTTTCTTTGTAAAGTCAATTGTTTATCCGGTTATGGAAATCGGCGAGTTTGCCAAGAAGTTTGCAACAGGGGATTTTTCAGAACGAATTGAGAAAAAATCCGACGACGAAATCGGCGAGCTTTGTGACGACATCAACTATATGGCAGACGAGCTTTCAAATACCGAGGCTATGAAAAACGAGTTTATTTCGTCAGTTTCCCACGAGCTGAGAACACCACTTACTGCTATCAAGGGCTGGAGTGAAACTCTTTCGCAGATTGATGACAGGGGAATGTTTTTAAAGGGAATGAGAGTTATTTCAAGCGAAACCGAAAGACTTTCACAGATGGTTGAAGAGCTTCTTGACTTCTCAAGAATTCAGGACGGACGACTTGTTTTACAGATGGATACTATTGACATTCTGGCTGAGCTTGGTGAAACTGTTCTTATATATCAGGAAAGAGCAAAGATTATGGGGATTACCCTTAACTACTATGAGCCTGAAATGTTGCCTTTTGTAAACGGTGATAAAAACCGTTTAAAGCAGGTATTCATAAACATTGTGGACAACGCTATAAAGTATTCCGACAAGGGGGATACTGTTTCGGTTGAGGCGTACGAACAGGACGGGGCAGTGGTTATTTCTGTTTCGGACACGGGACTTGGAATATCTGCTGAGGACCTGCCTAAGATTAAAACAAAATTCTTTAAGGCAAACCATACAAGACGTGGTAGCGGTATCGGACTTGCTGTTGCAGACGAAATTATTTCTATGCACGGTGGAACGCTTAATCTTTACAGCGAGCTTGGTGTGGGCACAACGGTTATGATTACTTTGCCTGCAATTGTTGAAAAGAATAAGAAAAAGGATAAGGAAACTATAAGCGTTGAGGTTATTTCAACGGAGGAACGTTCAGAAATGAACGAAAGGGAAAAGGAAAATGAGTAAAAATA
>JAFTNX010000123.1 GCA_017451665.1 Oscillospiraceae bacterium
CATAGTCATTGACATATTTGTTCCCGTATCTCCGTCAGGAACAGGGAATACATTGAGCTCGTCAACTCTTTTCTTATTGTTAGAAATTGCGTGCGCACCACTTATAAAAGCGTCACGCAGCTGACTACCGTTTATCACAGAATTTCCTCCTTAAATCAGCCATTAAGACTGCATACTATCAATATAAACGTTGACCTTTTCAACATCGATACCTGCCTCGTTTTCAACAGCAAAGCGTACCTTATGAACGATACTGTCGCTTATAGCTGAAATATTCACGCCATAGCTTACAGCAATATGAAGGTCGATACGAACAGCGTTGTCCTTTTCATAAATAACAACACCGTCATCAAGGGAGGTGCCATTTATCATAGACTTTATGCACTGCTTAGGGCCGAATTCATTCATTCCCACAACACCGAAACAACTTGTAACGGTCTTCCCGATAAGTTTTTTAAGATAGCGACGGGAAACAGTAATTTTTCCGATATGATTTTCTTTCTTTATCACAAAAGCACACCCTTTCATAAATCCAAATAAATCTGTGCATAAATACACACACTTATAGTATACCACAAGTGTTTTCTTTTTGCAAGTAGCAGTATCACCAAATAGTGCGAAAAAAAGGAAGGTTTCGTGTCAAAATACGAAACCTTCCGTAAAAATATTTACTTATCGGTAGCTGCGAAAGCTAAAATCTGGAAATTCTTATCCTCACTACCCTCAGCCATTTTAACCTCAATGGTATAAGTTTTTACACTTGTATCCATATGAAGCGTTTGTATTCCCGGGTCGCCCCATGCAGATGGCTGAATACCGTTAACCTGAGTTTCTGCAACAATTTCTCCGTCGCACCTGATAGTTACATCAAGAACACCCAAATCGCCACTTGACTGTTCACGGAAAATCATATAAATAAATTTACCTGTGATTTCAAACACAGCAGGCTCATTTTTACCGTCAGGCATATACTTCCAGCCGTTTTTAAATCCTGCAGTAGAAGTCTGTCCGTTAAAGCTACCGTATTCAGAAGGGAAAAGGTCAGTAGCTTCATACATAGTAACATATTCCTGTCTGCTTGAATAGAAAGGAGCAACCGGCATGGCTGGTTCTTCCTCCTGTGGCTGTGCCTCCACAGTATCATAATAGTGAGCAATCATTTCACAAACCAGCTTGTGGCCACCCTTATTAGGGTGTGACTGGTCATCGGAGAAGTCCTTCCAGGTCATTTTTCCGTTCTCAAACATATAAGTAAGAGCGTCAGCATAGCTGATAACAGGAAGCTGATAATATTCAGCGATATTTTTCATATATTCCTGAGCAGTATGTCCGTTTTCGGTAATTGACATCAGAAGCACGATAGCTATATCGTTATCCTCCTGCAAAAGTCGTCTTACCATACTTTCATAAGCCCCCTGGAATGAGCCTTCGTTACCGTCGTTTACGGCAAATTCGATAAAAACAATATCAGGGTTATGTGAAAGCACATCTCTTTCAAGTCTTAAAACTCCCAGCTTTGAAGGAGTACCACTAAGGCCTGCGTTAACAAACTTAACGTTATCGCCCGTACCGAATTTATCTGCAAAATAATTATAGCTGAGTTTAGCATAGCAGTCGTTAGGGCCTGCTGTCATACCCTCAGTAATTGAGCCTCCGATATAAGCGACAGTGGTTTCCTCGCCGTTTTTAGCCTTATTGATTTTATTCATCATTCGGGTGGTATTTCCGTAAGACCAAAGGGATTTTTCAATCATAGCGTCGTGCCACTCCTCGTCTGTTTCTGGAATTTTTTCAACTTCGGCAGTTGTTGTGGTAGTTGCTTCTTCATTTTTATCGCCATTTTCCTTACCACAGCCACAAAAACTCATAGCACCCAGACAAAGGGCACACATCACGCACAAAATCTTTTTAATTTTCATAAAGTACCTCATAAATCTGTCTACAAAAAAAGAGCCGTAAAAACGGCTCTTTAATTTTAAAATTAGTTGATAAGTGACTTTTCTGTTTCCTTATCGAAGAGGTGAATTCTGTTAGGGTCGATAGCAACCTTGATAACATCCTGTGGTCTTGCTGTTGAACGAGGTGAAACTCTTGCAGTAAGAGGAATGTTTTCACAGTTGAGGTAGAGGTATGTTTCAGCACCCATCATTTCTGTTACTTCAACAGTAGCTTCGAGAACACCTGTTGTAGCAGCTGAAATGAACATTTCTTCGTCGTGGATACATTCCGGACGAACACCGAGAACAACTTCCTGGTCAACCAATGGTTCGAGAACTTCAGCGTCAGCCTTAGCTTCTGGAACTTCTACATAGAACTTCTTGCCTCTTGATGTCTTGGTGTCTTCTGAACCAAATTCAACAGTGTACTTACCGTCAATCTTGAGGAGCTTAGCATCGATGAAGTTCATCTGTGGTGAACCGATAAATCCAGCTACGAACTGGTTAACTGGGTTCTGGTAGAGGTTTGTTGGGCTGTCAATCTGCTGAATGTAACCGTCCTTCATAACTACGATTCTGTCACCCATTGTCATAGCTTCTGTCTGGTCGTGTGTTACGTAAATAAATGTAGTACCGAGCTTCTTGTGGAGCTTAGAAATTTCTGTTCTCATCTGAGCTCTGAGCTTAGCGTCGAGGTTTGAAAGTGGTTCGTCGAGAAGGAATACCTGTGGTTCACGAACGATAGCACGTCCGAGAGCAACTCTCTGTCTCTGACCACCTGAAAGAGCCTTTGGCTTTCTGTCGAGAAGGTGTGAAATGTCGAGGATTCTTGCAGCCTCTTCTACCTTTCTTGCGATTTCGTCCTTAGGAACCTTTCTGAGCTTAAGACCGAATGCCATGTTTTCAAATACTGTCATGTGTGGATAAAGAGCATAGTTCTGGAATACCATTGCAATGTCTCTGTCCTTAGGAGCGATATCGTTAACGAGTCTGTCACCGATATAGAGCTCACCTTCGCTGATTTCTTCCAAACCAGCAATCATTCTGAGTGTTGTTGACTTACCACAACCTGATGGGCCAACGAGAATGATGAATTCCTTATCCTTAATTTCAATGTTGAAATCAGATACAGCGATAACGCCGCCAGGATACTTCTTGTAAATTTCTCTTAATGATACACTTGCCATCTCTTAAAAGAACCTCCTATTTTTGAATTACACTAATTGTATTCTAATTAGCTATGATATAATAATAGCAAATATTTCTGCGCTCCGCAAGTGTTTTTTTAACTAAACTTTAAAAACTTCCTTTATTTATATTGACGAATATTAACAAATCATTCCCAAAATATGGGAGCAAAAACCTTTTCGTTACAAATATTTTTCAACATCTTTGTGCAAAATGACCAAACACTCTCCGAGGGCTAAATTTTCGTCAAGAGTCAGTCCACCAATGGAAATTCGCTTTAAGTAGGTTACCTTGTTACCCAGCTTTTCGAACATTCTTTTTATCTGATGGAACATTCCTTCGTGCAAAATAACATAACAGGCATTTTTATTCTCCTCGCAAGGGATAAGCTGTGCAGGTTTACAAATATCTCCTCCGTCGATTTCCATTCCCGAAGAAAACGCCTCGGTGTAGTTTTCGCCCACAGGATTTAAAAGCTCAACGTAGTATTTTTTGTCAACGTGATTTTTCGGCGAAAGAATTCTGTGTGCAAGGTCGCCGTCGTCGGTGATTAAAACAAAGCCTTCGGTGTCCTTGTCAAGTCTGCCTGCCGGAAAAAGTCCTTTTCGGTTAAGTTCAGGTGGAAGAAGCGACAAAACAGTAGGCGATGCTCCGTCACGGGTAGAGCAAACCACCCCCTGAGGCTTGTTGAGCATTATATAAATGTATTTATTGTAGCTGATTTCCACGCCGTCAACAGTGATTTTGTCCTTTTCGGCATCTATTTTCACGTCGCTTTGCTTTACAAGGGCGTCGTTTACAGTAATTTTTACTTTTTTGCAAAGCTCTTTCACGTCTTTTCGTGAAAGGTCAGTACGCTGTGAAGCTATAAATTTATCAAGTCGCATTATTTCTGCCATTTTTTACTCCTGTCAATAATCAAATTCAACAGTATTACTTATCGGAACATAGTAACCGTCAATGTAAGCTGAAAGTGTTACTGTATAATGACCCGGTGCGTCAAAAAATTCTGTAAAATGAAGTGTTGTTTCGTTTTCTGCATTTCTTTGAAGGACAGTTACTCCACCACGTGTTATTGTCCATTCAAGACTTCCGAATCTACCTTCAACACCTTTTTCACGTGTTACG
>JAFTNX010000124.1 GCA_017451665.1 Oscillospiraceae bacterium
ATTCACTATATAATTATATTATTTTTCGCACTCAAAGTCAAGTAAAATTTATTTTTTTGCGTAGTATCCTTTATATAATGATAATTCAGTGCCAAATCATCCACTTCAGAAAATCCCCATCTGTAAAGCTCAAGCACCATATCTCCATAAAAGCCTACGCTTTTAAGTTCTTTGAGAAACCTCTCAAAATCAAGGTTTCCACATCCTACAACTCCACAATCCGTCTTGTCGTTGTGGTCAGAAAGATGTATATGAACAATGGAATTTCCGAGTTTTTTTACAAATTCATATGGAGAATATCCTTTTCTCACAGCCTGCTTTACGTCAAGTGTGAACTTCGCCTTTTTCCCAAGGGTGTTTTTCATTTTCACAAGAAAATCCAGATTTCCACCTGTACATCTTGATACATTTTCCTGAGTAACAGTTACCCCGAAGGTTTTCCCCAAGTCGTAAAGTCTTTCGTATCTTTCAAAATAATCCTCGTCAGAAAACTTGTTTTCGGGCTTGTTTCCGTGAAGAATAAACTTCTCTGCCCCGAGATAATTCATAGCGTCAAAATATTTTTTGTGATATTCAAGCATATCTGTAAATCTTCTCTCATAATGAGTAAAAAGCATCATAGGCTCAATTCCACAGGTGTATGGGTGAAGTGACGCACAGGCTGTGCCACTTTTTCCGAGAGTGTTTTTCATTCCCTTTAAGAAGTCCTTTTCAAGTTCGCAATCGCTGTTTATAAATATTTCCGTACACTCAGGAGAAAATTCACACACCTGCAACAACGCCTTTTCTGTTTCCATAGGATAAAGACAGGCTGTTGAAACTCCGACTCTGACAGACATAATATCACTCCTTTTTAAAATTCACATTAAAATCATTTTACCACAAAAGCTGTCAGGTATCAAGTTTGTGAAAATATTTTTTGAAAAAACTTTTGATTTTTCCTTATTTTGTCACTTTTTAAACACATTGACAAAATAAAATTAAACACGTCGGTTTACAAAAACTTTACATAACGTAGTATAATTTTTTTGTGTATTATCAGAAATTTATATTGTAATATGTTGAAAAATATTGTAAAATATGTTTGTTATGTTAATTATAGGAGGTGACAGATTGGGCTTTCAGAATATTTTCAAGCGATATGAGCTTAAATATCTCATTACCGAGGAACAGTACAATAAACTGCGACAGCTTATGGGTGAGTATATGAAGGGCGACGAATACGGACGGAGCACAATCTGTAATCTGTATTATGACACGCCCGACTACCTTTTAATAAGACGTTCAATTGAAAAGCCTGTTTTTAAAGAAAAACTAAGAGTAAGAAGCTATGGGGTGGCAGACGAAAACAGCACGACTTTTATTGAGCTTAAAAGAAAATACGATAAAGTAGTTTACAAGCGAAGAATTGCCTCAACAGACAGCAAAGCCTATGATTTTCTTGTAAAACGTGAAAAAATCTGTGAGGGACAGATTGCAAAAGAAATAAACTATTTTCTTGATTTTTATAAAAGCCTTGAACCGAGAGTTTTTCTTTCTTATGAGCGTGAGGCTTTTTATGGAATTGACAATCACGATTTCAGAATGACCTTTGACAGGAATATTCTGTGGCGTGACTACGACCTTTCACTTTGTAAAGGTATTTACGGAAACAACATTTTAAAAGAAAATACCGTTCTGATGGAAATAAAGGTTGCCGCAGCAATACCTATGTGGCTTGTAAAATTCTTGTCGGAAAACAAGATTTACAAAACTTCTTTTTCAAAATACGGAAACGCATATAAAACTATAATGAGTGATAAAATATCGGGAGGACTGTGCTATGCTGAGCGCTAACATTTTTAAGGGGATTTTTGATAACGAGCTTATTCAGGTGATTTCACCTAAGAATTTTTTACTTTGTCTTGTGGTGGCACTTGCGCTGGGTATTTTCCTTGCACTTGTCTACACATTCAAAAGCAGATACACAAAGAGCTTTGTAGTTACTCTTGCAATGCTTCCTGCTGTTGTGTGCGTTGTAATTATGATGGTTAACGGAAATGTTGGTGCAGGCGTTGCAGTTGCAGGTGCATTCAACCTTGTAAGATTCCGTTCTGTTCCGGGAACAGCTAAGGAAATCGGTACAATCTTCCTTGCAATGTGTGCAGGTATAGTTGTGGGAATGGGTTATTTTGCTTTTGCAATTACTTTCACAGTTATTCTTGGTCTTTTTATTCTTCTTTGCAGTGCACTGGGACTTGGCACAAAGAAATCAAACCCTTGCGAAAGAGTGCTGAGAATTACAATTCCTGAGGATTTGAACTACACAGAGGTTTTTGACGACCTTATGGAAAAATACACTTCTTTTAATGAAATCGAAAGAGTAAAAACTGTAAATATGGGAAGTATGTTCAGACTTACATACAATATCAGACTCAAGGACGCTAAACAGGAAAAGGAATTTATCGATGAAATCCGTTGCAGAAACGGAAATCTCGAAGTTAGTATGGCTAAGCCGGAGGTGAACCTTGTTGAACTCTAAAATCAGAAAAATACTTGCTCTTGGTGTTGCTATTCTTATGGTATTCAGTTTTGTTGGCTGTGAGGATAACGCAAAGAGCGACAGTCAGAATACATCAGCTGTCCAGAATAACGGTGGCTCAAAGGACGACGTACCTGTAAATCAGACACCGTCAGGAGATACTCTCACAGAGGTTACTGTTGATTATCTTGATACATCAGCTATGTTTTCAAACAGAGATACAAGTAATGAATACGATACAAACGAGGCTGAACTCATCACTTTGAGTGGCAGTACAGCAAAAACACACTCAGGTGGAGTTTCCCTTGAAAACGGCGTGCTTACAATCTCAGAAGAGGGCGTTTATGTTCTCAAAGGTGACTTCAACGGACAAATTATTGTTGACGCACCTGACACAGATAAAGTACAGCTTGTTCTTGATAATGTAAAAATCACAAGCGACAAGGCTGCTGCAATTTACGCAAAATCTGCTGACAAGCTGTTTATTACAACTGCCGAAAAAACAGACAACTCAATTACTGCTGACGGAAACGCTTATGACGACAACGGAAGCAATGTTGACGGGGCTGTATTTTCAAAGTGCGATATTTCAGTAAACGGCAAGGGTACTCTTGAAATCACTTCACAGACTAACGGAATTGTTTCAAAGGACGACGTACTTGTGGGTGGTGGCGCAATTGTTATCAACGCAGGTAATCACGGTATTGACGGTAAGGACAGCGTAAGAATTGCTGACGGATATGTTAACGTAACAGCTGGCAAGGACGGTATTCACTCGGAAAACCTTGAGGATACAACAAAGGGCTTTGTTTATGTTAAAAACGGAACTTTTGTCCTTGAAACAACAGGTGACGGAATTTCTGCCTCAACTATTGTTCAGCTTGAAAACGGAAGCTACACAATTACTACTTCGGGCGACTCAGACACAAGCTCAAAGGGTATCAAGAGCGAAACAAGTCTTATTATTCAGAACGGCACTTACAACGTAACCTCAACTGATGACGGACTTCACTCGGCTCTGAATACTGTTATTGATAATGGCACAGTTAATGTTTCTGCAAAGGACGATGGCGTTCATTCAGACAACAACGTAAGCATAAATGGTGGTAGCCTGACAGTTTCACAAAGCTATGAAGGTCTTGAAGGTCAGACAATCAACATTACAAACGGAACTGTTGAAGTTCACGCAAGCGATGACGGAATGAATGCTGGTGGTGGAAACGACCAGAGTGGTTTCGGTGGAATGGGTGGTCACGGTGGTGACAGAGGAAACGAAACCTTTGCAGGTGGAAATTCAGGATACATCAACATCAAGGACGGAAAGGTTACTGTTTATGCTGACGGTGACGGACTTGACGCAAACGGAACAATTTACGTTTCAGGTGGAGAAACTGTTGTAATCGGCCCGCAGAGTGGTGGGAACGGCTCGCTCGACTACGGTATGGGCGCTGAAATCACAGGTGGAACATTTATTGCAGTAGGCTCAAACCAGATGGCACAGAATTTCAACGTTGCTACTCAGGGTGCTATGCTTGTGACAACTTCAAACGGAAGCGAAAAAATTGAAATCAAGGACGCTTCCGGAAAGGTTATTTACAGCCTTGACCCTG
>JAFTNX010000125.1 GCA_017451665.1 Oscillospiraceae bacterium
TTAACGTAAAATCCCATATAGGGTTTAAACCCTATATGGGATTTTAAATTGAAAGTTTTAGGAAAAGAGTTTGAGAAATAACCCTTTTTCAAAAGGGTTTTTCTCAATAAGTCCGTGTAATACTTCTTTATGACCACTCACTTTAAGGTAAGGGACTTTTTTTATCTGAAATCTTCAATTGTCTTCTGACAGAGTTTTCCTACCTCGTCAAAATCCATTGCAAGAATGTAGTATTTCTCCAGCTCATCGTGGATTTTAAGGGCCGTTTTCATTGAGCGTGAGGCTTCAAGGGTAAGGTCACAGCAGGCTTTTTTGTTAAGCTTAAGCCTTGCTTTTCTCTGTGAAATAAACTGCTTGTCGTAAAATCTGTGTACGTTTATCACCTTTACGTTTTCAAGCTTCAGGGTGGTGAGTGGATTTGAAGAAATAAAGGCGAGTTTTAGCTGTGGAATGAGAATATGCTCGTAAACTGTGTTGTCAAAAATATTAAGAGGGCTTACAAAAACATCTTTTCCACGGGAAACAAAAATGTCCGAAAGTGCCTTTAAAATCATATCACTTCCTGCAAAAAAGCTGTCCTTTAAAAGAAAAACTTCGTAGTCTTCAAGGGTGTCGGTGAGAGTTTTGTAGCCTTGTGGCGTAAGTGCTGACAGCTGTCTTGTAGAAATTTCTCCATTTTCATTTGACTTTTTTACTGCAAGTTTTTTAATCAGCCTTTCCACAAAACCGTTTAGCTTGCTTGTGAGAATGCTTTCGTAAGCGATTGAATATGTGTCCTGAAAAATTGACGATAACGCTTTGACATAACGCTTTGTGCGTTCCATATGCTTTTTATGTTCTTTTGTAATATCAATGATTTTGTCACTGCTGACGCACAGCTTTCTTTCGTCCCAGCAGTCACCAAGATTAAGTATTTTTTCCTTTACTCCTGGGAAAGCTGGCTCAAAAACGTGTGGGGAAGTGCCGTCAACAATAATGCGTTTTCGACTTTTAAGCAAAACAGCATCAAGGGAATTGGGGTCGGATGAACAGTAAAATTCCACAACCTCGTCCTTATCCTTAAAATGTGCCGAAACCTTTTTCATAAGAGAGGATTTGCCTGTGCCTGCACCACCTTTTAAAATTACCGTTTTGAAATCACTTTTTTTGATTTCCTCGCCAAAGCTCCCTTTAAAACCCTCAGGCGAAAAAGAGCCGAGAAAGTATTTTTCACTCATAAAAACAAAACTGCTCCTTTCTTTTTTAGCTTTATTCATACTATGAAAATTAGTCTTTTATGGCTACAAAAACACCTTGAAATTGTATAAGAGTTGTGGTAAAATATGTTTATGTAGTTTGTATTGAGGAGTTTTATTTATGATTTTTGAAAAAATAAATCTTGATGTTTCTTATGAAAAATGTGGACTTTCTGACGAGAATACCCGCTGTGAGCTTTCTTGTTATATCTATGAGCACAGCGAAGAAAACGGAAAGAAAAACCGTCCTGCAATTGTAATTTTTCCTGGTGGGGGATATGATTACTGCTCGGACAGAGAGGCAGAGCCTGTTGCTCTGAAATTTGTGGGAGCTGGCTTTAACGCATTTGTACTTAGATATTCAACATATCATAAGCGTTTTCCTACACAGCTTTTAGAAGCACTTACTGCTTTGAAATATGTAAGAGAAAATGCAGAAAAGTTTGATATAAACCCTGACAAAATTCTTGTGTGTGGTTTTTCAGCAGGTGGACATCTTGCAGCAAGTGTAAGCTGTCACTGGTCAAAGGATTTTATTCTTGACGCACTTGACTGCGACAAGGAATTAGTAAAGCCAAACGGTGCAATTTTAGCTTATCCTGTTATCACAACAGGCGAGCTTACACATCAGGGTTCAATTGACAATCTGATATTCGGCCTTGAAGGTGAAGAAAAGCAAAAGGTTTTTGAACTTGTAACTCTTGACAAGCAGGTTAACGCTGACACACCTAAAACATTTATCTGGCATTGTGCAGACGACGGCTGTGTCCCTGTTGAAAACTCACTGCTTTATATGGGCGGACTTTCAAAAAATAAAATTCCTTTTGAAAGCCATATTTACGAGTGGGGTGGACACGGACTTTCACTTTGTAATTTTAACACTGCTACTTGTGAGTGGCATATTCAGCCTGTTGCTGAAAAATGGGCTGACCTTGCAATAGAATGGGCATTTAGACTTTAATTTAAAGAAGGTATAAAAATGGACTTGAACGAACTGAGAAATCAGATTAACGACATTGACAAGTATATTCTTGAGCTGTTTATAAAGAGAATGGGACTTTGTGTCAATGTGGCTGAATATAAAATCAAAAATAATCTTCAGGTTTTTCAGACCGACAGAGAAAAAGCTATTATTGATAAGGTGAGAGGAAATTCTCCTGAGTGGCTTGAAGAAAGCTCTGAGCTTTTGTTTACAACAATTATGGATATTTCAAAATCACATCAGTATCAGCTTGTTTTTGACGGAAGCGATAAGATGGAATATCTTGATTTTAAAAAGGTGAATAATAATCCTACGGTTGCTTGTCCCGGCACAGAGGGTAGCTATTCACATATAGCGTCAACAAGAATTTTCCCTGACGGAAAACAGACTTTCTTTGAGGATTTTGAGGACGTTTTTGACGCAGTTGTAAAGGGAGATGCTGATTTTGGAATTATGCCAATCCAGAATTCAACAGCAGGCTCTGTTCATCAGGCGTATAATCTTCTGAAAAAATATAACTGCCATATTGCAGCGTCAACAAAGGTTAAGGTTTCACATTGTCTGGCTGTTAAAAAGGGCACTGATATTTCACAGGTTGAAAAGATTATTTCACACGAGCAGGCACTCGCACAGTGTAGTGAATTTATAAAGGAAAAGGGAATTGCTACTGAAAAGTATTCAAATACAGCCCTTGCTGCTGAATTTGTTCTTGAAAGTGACAAGCCTTATGGTGCAATCTGTTCTGAGGAATGTGCAAACAGACTTGGACTTGAAATTTTATTCAGCGAAATTACAAATGCATCTGACAACTATACAAGATTTATTCTTCTTTCTAAGAATGTCTATTCGTCAAAAGACGCTGACATAATTTCTGTGAGCCTTTCACTTTCACATACAAAATCTTCCCTTTACAGACTGCTGACAAAGTTTTCAGTAGCAGGTCTTAACCTTACAAGAATTGAAAGCCGACCTGTTGCAAGTAAGGATTTTGACGTTGTATTTTATCTTGATTTTGAGGGAAGTCTTGAAAATCCGCAGGTTTCAAAGCTTGTGGCTGAACTCAAAAGCGAGCTTTCGTATTTTAAATTTTTAGGAAACTATAAGGAAATCTGATTATGATATCTGTAATTATCGCTTGTGGGGGAAACTCTACGAGAATGGGTGGAATAAACAAACTGCTGCTTGACCTTGAGGGAATGACTGTCTGTGAAAGGACAGTAAGGGCGTTTTGTGATATTCCTGACGTAAGGGAAATTATTCTTACCTGTTCATTGGAATTTAAAAATGCTTTTTTGGAAAAACTGACAGGGGAAATCCCAGTAAAGCTGAAATTTGCACAGAACGGGGAAACCAGACAGAAGTCTGTTGAAAACGGAATTTTAAGCTGTGATGAAAACAGCCAGCTTGTTTGCGTACACGACGGCGCAAGACCACTTATTCTTAAAGATACAATAATAAAGGCGATTTCTGACGCAAAGGAATACGGAGCGTCGGTGGTGTGCGTGCCTTGTAAGGATACCGTCAAGGTGGCTGACAGTAAGGGGAATGTATGTAATACCCCACCGAGAGAAACGCTGTTTTTAACACAGACACCACAGATTTTCAGCTTAAAAAAGTATAAAGAAGCTTTGAATTTCGCAAAAGAAAAGGGATTTGATTTTACTGACGACAGCCAGCTTTTTGAGGCTGTGGGTGAAATGCCACACATAACTGTGGGGGACTACACAAATATTAAAATTACAACGCCCGATGATATAATTATCGCAAAACAGATTTTAGCAGTAAGAAAGGAAAAATAATATGGCTGTATTTCGTATAGGTCACGGCTATGACGTGCACAGACTTGTGGAAGACAGAAAGCTTATTCTTGGTGGGGTGGAAATCCCACACGAAAAAGGACTTCTTGGTCACAGCGACGCTGACGTACTTGTTCACGCAATTATGGACTCACTTTTAGGGGCACTTGCACTTGGCGACATCGGAAAGCATTTTCCTGATACCGACGAAGCCTACAAGGGTGCTGACAGTATGAAGCTCTTTGAAAGGGTTTGTGAACTCGTCAGAAACGAGGGTTTTGAAATTTCAAATATTGATGCTACAATTTGTGCGCAGGCTCCAAAACTTGCACCGTTTATTATGAGTATGCGTGAGAATATCGCAAAAGTCGGAAATCTTGATGTTTCTCAGGTGTCTGTAAAAGCTACA
Source organism: Oscillospiraceae bacterium (assembly GCA_017451665.1). Classification (GTDB taxonomy): domain Bacteria; phylum Bacillota; class Clostridia; order Oscillospirales; family Ruminococcaceae; genus JAAZZIT01. Next base: position 4,423 of record JAFTNX010000125.1, read on the forward strand.
ACTGAGGAGAAGTTGGGTTTCACAGGCGAAAAGCTTGGAATTTCGGCAACTTCTGTAACACTTGTTTACAAAAACTAATACAAAAATCACGCCCGTCAAGGTAAAAGCCTTGACGGGTATTTTGTTGGGATTTATAACTTCTGTAAATGGTATTATATAATTCGATGTACGAGTTATATTGTATAAAAGTGCATAAATTGTGGTTTAAAAATTTGTGCAGGTATATAATTCGTGCGACAAATTATATAAATCACTTGACAAGTTTAGAGAGAATGATTATACTGAAATTGTAATAAAACAAACCAAAGGGGCAGTTAAAATTATGAAAAGAAGTGTTTACAGCCTTGTACTTGCTGATGATGTTATCGCCGAAATCGACAAGCTGGCTTTTAAAATGAATACAAGCAGGTCAAATCTCATAAATCAGATTTTAGCAGAAAGAGTTCAGCTTATGACTCCTGAAATGCGAATGAGAGAGATTTTTTCACGAATGGAAAGCCTCATGGGCTCGCCGTTTCAGGCTATGAGCCAGACAAGTGACGCTGTTCTGGCTTTGAGAAAAAGCCTCAACTATAAATACTATCCGACTATTAAATACAGCTTTGAGCTTTTCAGAAGCTTCAGCGGTTGTGTAGGCAGACTCAAGGTGAATTTCAGAACCCAGAGCAAAAGCCTTATTGATACAGTTTCAAAGTTTTTTGAATTGTGGGCTGAAATTGAGGAAAAATATGTAGGAAAGTATTTTACAAACGGAGTCCCTTGCAGAATTTCTGACGGACGCCTTGAAAGAGATTTCTATGAAATCCGTACAGGAGGTTTAAGCGACAAGGAGATTTCCGATTGGGTAAGTGGTTACATTCAGCTTATTGACAGATGTATTCAGCTTTATGTTGACAATTGCGATAAACCGTCGCAGGTTTTTGATACTATCGAAAAGATGTATATTCAGAACTTAAAGGACGGTACACCGATTCTTTGATGGGAGGAATTTTTATGAATGCACAGAAATTTACACAAAAAGCCCTTGAGGCTTTGCAGGACGCACAGAGCATAGCTGTAAGAAATCAGAATCAGAGTATTGACGAACAGCACCTTATTTCTGCACTTTTGTCACAGGAAAACGGACTTTTTTCACAGCTTGTTTTAAAGATGGATAAAAACCCTGAAATGCTTCTTAACGCAGTTGAGGGCGCTATAAATGAAATTCCAAAGGTGACAGTTTCAAACAGACAGGCAGGGGCAGTTTATATTTCAAACGAGCTTGACAAGGCGCTTGCCGAGGCTGAAGTTATAGCAGAGAGAATGAAGGATTCATACGTTTCTGTTGAACACGTTGTTCTTGGAATTATGGAATTTCCAAACAAGGAAATTGAGAGAATTTTCAAGGAATTTGGAATTGACAAATCAGCATTTTTAAAGGCTTTGCAGACTGTGAGGGGAAACACCACCGTTGATAGTCAGAATCCTGAGGATACCTATGATGTGCTTACAAAGTACGGGCAGGATTTGGTTGAGCTTGCAAAGAAAAACAAGCTTGACCCTGTTATTGGCAGAGATGAAGAAATCAGAAACGTTATCAGAATTTTGTCAAGAAAGTCAAAAAATAACCCTGTTCTTATAGGTGAGCCTGGTGTAGGAAAAACTGCTATTGCTGAGGGACTTGCACAGCGAATTGTGAGAGGTGACGTGCCTGCAAACTTAAAGGACAGAAAGATTTTCAGCCTTGATATGGGCTCTCTGGTGGCAGGTGCAAAATATCGTGGCGAATTTGAAGAACGACTTAAAGCAGTTTTGCAGGAGGTTAAAAAGAGCGAGGGACAGATTATTCTGTTTATTGATGAGCTTCACACCATTGTTGGTGCAGGCAAAACTGACGGCGCTATGGACGCAGGAAATCTTCTGAAACCTATGCTTGCAAGAGGTGAACTTCTCTGTATTGGTGCTACAACTCTTGACGAATACAGAAAATATATCGAAAAGGACGCTGCCCTTGAAAGACGTTTTCAGCCTGTAATTGTGGGCGAGCCGACAGTTGAAGATACCATTTCAATTCTTCGTGGTCTTAAGGAAAGATACGAGGTATTCCACGTGGTGAAAATTCAGGACGGAGCACTTATTTCTGCGGCAGTTTTGTCAAACAGATATATAACAGACAGATTTCTTCCTGACAAGGCTATCGACCTTATTGACGAGGCGTGCGCTTTGATTAAGACGGAA
>JAFTNX010000126.1 GCA_017451665.1 Oscillospiraceae bacterium
AAGTCGAATCTGCAGTCTGAGGAGTCGGAGTCCACTGTTTTATCCTGTTAAACTACGGGCAGGCGTTAAATATCCCACAAAGATTAAGGTGAGTGGTCATAAAGAAGTATTACACGGACCTATTGAGGAAAACCCTTTTGAAAAAGGGTTATTCCTCAAACTCCTTTTCTAAAACTTCCAATTTAAAACCCCATATAGGACTTTTTGTCCTATATGGGATTTTATACTAAAAGTCTTTGGAATGGGGCTCGGGGGACAACCTTTCTTCAGAAAGGTTTCGCCCCGATAAATTCATATAATATACTTCTATATAACTACTCACCTTTAATCTTTGTGGGATATTTAACGCCTGCCCGTAGTTTAACAGGATAAAACAGAGGACTCCGACTCCTCAGACTGCAGATTCGACTTCTGTCGGGCGGACCAGAATAAAAAAGCACCATCAGATGATGGTGCTTTTTTCAATATGCAATTATTATTCCCATATTTCAGTACTTCCGTAAAAAACAACCGAGTCGATTTTGCCCTCAGGATTTACTGTAATGTACCCTGAAAAACCACTGTTATCCTCGTCTTTTATTTCGTCCTTTGTGAGATTTTCGATTTTTACATCTTCAATACCGTTTGTGACAGTAACAGTAACCGATTTGAAAGTTACATCATCACTTACAGGAAGCTCCCATTTTTCAAATAAATCATCGGTATCCCCGTCGTAATTGTAGTCAGTAACTACCATTTTGTCGTTTTCATAGGTGAGAATAGTGACAAAGGCCTTTGTTTCGTCCTCGCCTGCCACACCAAAAACATCTTCATAAACAGAAGAAAGAACTTCAGGGCGTTTTGCTTTGAGGTTTTCATAAATAAAAGTATCATTCCAGATGTCTATAATAAGATACTGCTTGTCACAAAAAAGGATTTTCCCTTTTTCGTATTCTTCGCCTTCGTCGTCATAGAGGGTGACGCTTTTTTCAGCCTCGTTGTAGGAATACCCAATGATAATGTCGCTGTCCCCGACAGGTGAGCCACAGTAACACCAGTTTGAAAAGCTTTTATCCTTGTTGAATCTTATCACGTTTACGCATTGTGCGTCATTGCATTCCCAATCAGCGTCAATGAGAAATTCGCACTTGTCACCCTTTGGGAAAGTTGTGGTTTCCTCATATCTGTTCTGAACCTTTTCTTTTCCACAAGCTGTTAAAATAATAGATGTTGAAAGTAATATTGCTAAAATTTTTTTCATAAAAACAGCCTCCCTTCACCTACATTGTACTACGAATATAAGCGTATTTCAATTACAATACTATTACAAAAAGCGTACAGAAAAATCCGTACGCTTTTGTGCAGTAGCTATAACTGTCAATTGTCAATTGTCAATTGTCAATTATAACTGGTGCTGGCACCAGTTATAAGGTTTCTGCTCTCTTGAAATGAACAGGAAGTCCGTTTTTTATTCTGATTTTAACTTCACCCTGAATAAGTGGCAGGAAGTAGTTCTGTGCCTCCTGACTTACGTCATTCTGAGCAGCGTTAATCCACTTCTTAGGGAACATTTTTTCCTTGTTTGCAACTTCCTTTGCGTCGATGTTTTCAATAGTAACAGCGTATGGCATATCGCTTATTCTCTTGAAATACATCATTTTTCCTGTTTCGCCTCTGAGGGCAGCCTTTAAACCTGCACTTCCGATTTCTTCAGCCTCGTCAATGTCAGTTTTTGAACAGATGTGTGAAGAACATCTCTGCATAACATTAAGCTCAATTGAACGTACCTTGCAGCCGATTTCCTTTGCAACAACTCTTTCAAGGCATTTTCCTACGCCTGAAAGATACTTGTGACCAAATACGTCCTCTGCTCCCGACTGGAAGTTTTCAAGACCACAAGCCTCAGCGTCAAGCTTGATTCCTTCTGAAACTGCAACAATGACAGCCATGTGCTTTGATTTTTCTCTCTTTACGTCTTCGATAAAGTTTTCAATTGAAAAATCACACTCAGGAAGATATATAAGGTGAGGTGCAATTTCGTCGTTTGCTCTTAACATACAGGTAGATGCAGCAAGCCAGCCTGCGTGACGTCCCATAATTTCAACGATAGTAACCGAGTCAACGCTGTAAACCGAGCTGTCACGGATGATTTCCTGTACTGAAGATGCAACGTACTTGGCAGCTGAACCAAAACCTGGTGTGTGGTCTGTTACAGGAAGGTCGTTGTCGATTGTTTTTGGAATTCCGATAACTCTTATGTGGGAATTTTTCATTTTTAAGAAGTCAGACAGCTTTACAACTGTGTCCATTGAGTCGTTTCCACCAATGTAAATGAAAATCTCAATTCTGTGCTTTGTAAAGCAGTTGTAGATTTTTTCATAAACCTCGCTGTCCTTTTCGTATTCAGGAAGCTTGTATCTGCATGAGCCAAGCATTGTTGACGGTGTCTGTCTTAAAAGCTCCATATCCTCGTTTGTACGGATAACTCTTTTAAGGTCGATGAGATTGTCGTTGATAATTCCCTCGATACCGTTGATTGAGCCAAAAATTGCGTCGATTTCGTCTGTTTTAAAGCCCTGCTTGAATACTCCTACAAGGCTTGCGTTAATGGCGCAGGTTGGTCCACCTGACTGTGCAACAGCGATATTCATAAAACCTCTCCTTTGATTTAAAATCATTTTACTCCAATTAAAATATTACCACAAAAACCCCCTTAATTCAAGGCTTTTCGGGGCTTTCAGGGCATTTTCATAGCCTTACACAATGAAAACCTTTACAAAAAACGCTCACGCTGTTATTTTACACATAAAAAACTAATACTTGCAAAATAGCTTTGTTTGTGGTACAATAAATGTTGATATTAAAATGATTAAAACCTTTTAAGAAAGGACTGATTTATATGGCAAAAAAACCATATTACATTACCACACCTATTTACTATCCGTCTGGAAATCCTCACATCGGTCACTGTTATACAACAGTTGCGTGTGACTCTATCGCAAGATACAGACGTATGCAGGGTTATGATGTAATGTTTCTGACCGGTACTGACGAGCACGGTCTTAAAATCGAACAGAAGGCTGCTGAAAAGGGAGTTACTCCAAAGCAGTATGTTGACGAAATTGTTGAAATCTTCAAAAAGCTCTGGAGCTATATGAATGTTGATTTTGACAGATACATCAGAACAACTGACGATTATCACGTTGAAACTGTACAGAAGATTTTTAAGGCACTTTACGACAAGGGATATATTTACAAGGGCGAATACAGTGGAAAATACTGTACTCCTTGTGAAAGCTTCTGGACTGACAGCCAGCTTGACGAAAACGGCTGTTGCCCTGAATGTCACAGAGAAGTTGTTGAGGCAAAGGAGGAAGCATACTTCCTTAAAATGTCACCTTTTGCTGACAGAATTGAAAAGCTCCTTACTGAAACAGATTTCTTACAGCCAAAGACAAGAGCTGTTGAGCTTGTAAACAACTTTATCAAGCCGGGACTTGAAGACCTTTGTGTTTCAAGAACAACATTCAAATGGGGTGTGCCTGTAACATTTGACGACAAGCACGTTGTTTATGTATGGATTGACGCACTTTCAAACTATATTTCTGCGCTTGGTTTCTGGAATGATGCGTATAATGATTACGACAAATTCTGGCCTGCTGACGTTCATATGGTTGCAAAGGACATTATGAGATTCCACGCAATCATCTGGCCTGCAATGCTTATGGCACTTGACCTGCCACTTCCAAAGCACCTTGCAGTACACGGTTGGATTACATTCAACGGTCAGAAGATGAGCAAATCTCTCGGAAATGTTGTTGACCCGTTTGTACTTGGTGAAAGATACGGAGCTGACGCAATCAGATACCACATTCTCCGTGAAATGGCACTTGGTGCTGACAGCTCATTCTCAAATGAGATTATGATTAACAGAATAAATTCCGACCTTGCAAACGGACTTGGAAACCTTGTTTCAAGAACAGTTGCGATGGTTGAAAAATACTTTGGTGGAACTCTTCCAAAGGAAAAGGCAGAGGGCGAATTTGACAGCGAGCTTATTGCTGAAATGACAGCTTTAAGAGCAAAGGTTGACGAATTTATCGACAAGACACAGATTAACAACGCACTTGCTGAAATTTTCAAGGTTGTTTCACGTGCAAACAAGTACATTGATGAAACTGCACCTTGGGTACTTGCAAAGGACGAGGCAAACAAGCCAAGACTTGCAGGAGTTTTATACAATCTTCTGGAAGCTATCAGAGTTGTATCTTCACTTCTTTGTCCGTTTATGCCTTCAACAATGCCAAAAATCTGGGAGCAGATTGGTGCAGGCGAAGCTGACGTGACTTACGAAAATGCCGAAAAATACGGAGTTCTTTTTGCTGAAGTTACAGTTAAGCGTGGAGATGTTTTATTCCCAAGAATTGACGTTGAAAAGGAAATTGAAGAGCTTAACAGCATTATTGCAAAGAATGCGCCAAAGGAAGAGCCTGAAATTGAAGTTGAGCCTGTTGCTCCTGAAATCGCCTTTGATGATTTTATGAAGGTTGATTTGAGAGTTGCCAAGGTAACAGCCTGCGAAAAGGTTAAAAAGTCAAAGAAGCTTCTTTGCTTACAGCTTGACGACGGCATGGGTGGACGTCAGGTTGTTTCGGGAATTGCTCAGTGGTATTCTCCGGAGGACCTTATCGGCAAAAAGGTTGTTATTGTTGCAAACTTAAAGCCTGTTACACTTTGTGGCGTTGAGTCAAAGGGTATGATTGTTGCAGGCGACACTGCTGACGGTGACGCAAAGGTTATTTTCCCTGACCAGTCACTCCCATGTGGCTCAAAAATCCATTAATCAAACGGAACGTTTGATTAATTGACAATTGACATAGCTCGCTTGCGAGATATATGACAACTTGACAATTAAGGTGTTGCCTTCGGCAACGGATTAAGAATTAAGAGTAGGAATTTTTCCTGCTCTTTTTTGTTACTTGTCAAAATACGAAAAGTTTGGTCAAGCTTTTCAAAGCTTGTGGGGTTGAGGGGCAAAGCCCTCATCGCCCGTCGCAACGGGCGAAATC
>JAFTNX010000127.1 GCA_017451665.1 Oscillospiraceae bacterium
AGTGCCAAGGTAGCTTGCGTGGCAGTTATGGGCTTTGCGGCGTTTATGATAGGTACTGCTGTTATGCAGAACGGCACAGTTAAATCAGGAACAGACGAAGATAAAAACACTTCTGTTTCACAGGTAACAAAGGAAAACGAGACGGAGAAGGGAAACAGTTCTGATAAGGTGCATACAGAAATAGAAACATATTACGCACCTATAAGAATTCCAGACTCTTATAAAATAAAAAGAGCAGCCTCAGCAGCGCAGAAGTTCTTTTATTGGTGTGAATACAAAAGCGACACTCAGACAATATTCTTCACTCAGTATCTTAAACAGAACTTTTCACCAGCTCTTTTAGGCAACAATGTAATTTCAGAGATAAGTGATAGAGGTATTACCTATACTGTTGCGAATATTTCCGACGTAAGAGTAAGAAGTTTCGTCTGGGAAGTAGACGGCTATGTTCTTAAACTAGACATACCAATGTCATATTCCATAGAGGAAGCTCTTGTAATGTGCAGGTCGGTGGAAGCAACAGATAATGTCAAGTTTGCAGAGGTTATCGGTGTTAATTCTAAAGACATTGAAACAAGAGTTTATGATGACAGGCATACACAAATCTACTATGAGGAATACTTAATGCAGACTATTCCTGAAATTGAGGAATTCTATTGTCTGACAGCAGTACCTGATGGTTATGAACTTATTATGCATTCACCTGAAAGCGAAAAAATTGACACCTTCTACACCTATAAGAAGAGCGTTAACGAACAGGTATATTTCTCACAATATTTAAAACAGAACTATCAATTCTTAACCAGCGAAGAAATTGTTGAGTTTACTTGTCTTGAAGATTATGAACCTAATCGTGAGAAATACAATGCTAACCTTTATGCATTTCTATATAAACTACACGATACAGAAAGAACATATACTATATTTGAAGCTAAAAAATATAATCAACGCATTTATATCTGGTATGATGATTACTATGTTTTCCACTTGCAAGTTCCATACAACTTCACTATGGAAGAAGGCCTTGAAGTTTGTAGGTCAGTCAAAGCTGTAAGCCCAGAGGATATGGTTTATACACAGTAACCCCCTCCCTTTCAAAAGACACCCTTAAGGGTGTCTTTTTTTATGCACTACGAAATTTCAGTTATTCAGAAATACTTAATAACCATATTTTATCTGATGAATAAGACTATGTAAACGTGTCGCAGGACACATCAATCACCTACCATACGGTGGGTGATTTTTTATTGCTAAAAAGTAACTGATACGTCAAAATTGACGTATCAGTCCAGACAAACGGACACCTGATGTGATATACTCACATTGAAGAATTTATTTTTTGTTGTGTCGTCACTTCTCTTTTTTGAATTTCACCTGTTTCACGCACAATAAATATTTTAACTAATTAAAAATTTGTTGACATTTGAAAAAATGTATGATATAATGTAAGCGAAGAAGAATAACCATTTAACCTAAAAGGAGGAAATTATGGATAAGAAATACTACTACAAAGTGGAAATTGAAATAGACGAAGAAAAGGTTATTGCAGACCACAAGTACAGCCTTGAAAAAATGTATAACGCTATTATAAAGTTGTTTGCACGTTTTGGCGTACCTGACTTTACAAAAAACGAAAACACTTTAATCTTTTATGATAATATATCAGATGACCCATATCGCACTGGTTGTCCTTGTGTTGACTTGGCTGAAACAGAGTGGGCAAAACCATATCTCAAAAAGCTGTACTGTTACGACAATACAGAAGATGAGGAATATTGTGATGATGTGATTAGTGCAGTTGCGAATTACAAGGTTATTGTTTAGGTGGTAAAATGGAAAGAAAAGTGATAAAAGCCATAAACTTTGACCTTGACACAAATGCTTTGAAGGAACATTACACAAAATCTACTGGCAAGCCATATAACAATGCCTACTACGAAATCAAATCATTTATGGTAAAAAACGGATTTGAGCATAGACAAGGGTCAGGATACGTTTCCAACGAAAAAGTAACATCATTAGACATATCTAAACTTACGCGTGAAATATCACATAAATTCGATTGGCTACATAAATGCGTTACACGTTTTGACGTTACAGATGTTAAAAAGCAATACGACATGATTAACAAAATCAAAGAGTTTTCTACACCTGAATCATTAGCGACTAACGAAATTGAAATTGACAACGATATTCTCGACCTCACCGATGAGGACGAGCTGGGACTGTCAAGATAGTCCGTCAGAAGAAAAAATGTGTCGCGCGACACATTTACTACATCAAACAGTTTAACAGAGCCTACCAAAACCACCACAGTAGGCACAACAACAACCAAGAAGCCTACAACAGTAACTACTAAAAAGGCTACTACCACAACAAAGAAGCCTACGGTAACTACCACAACCACTAAAAAGGCTACAACCACCACTACAACCAAGAAGAAAACCACAACGACAACAACCACAGCCAAGAAACAGGAAATCACCACAACAAACCTTTCTATGTTTGTGAAAATTTTATAACTCCAGAAACAGAACTTGTCACTGCTTATTCTCTTTTAAAAAGCTATGGGAAATATGACTCACACAACAAATATGAGTCTTTCATAAAAGCTTGTGAAGAAAATAAAATACCTGCTGTTGAGAATTTCTGTGACGAGATGATTGTACTTGATTACATCATCGGAAATCACGACAGACATTTCAGAAACTTCGGCGTCATAAGAAATGTTGAAACATTAGAATATGTTGGCTTTGCACCGATTTTTGATACAGGGGCAAGTCTCAGATACTATACACCTCACTGTGAAATAGACCTTTATGAGGATTTGAAGTCAGTGCCATTCAAAGCTTTTCACAGCGAACAGATTAAACTCGTAAAAAATCCTGTGCGTTTTGAATTAAGTAAGCTGAAACACATACCTGAATATGCAAAAGATGTTTTTAGCACAGGTAATATTTTAAAAAAACAACGTGCAGACGTTCTTGCAAAAGTTTTAGAGGCACGTATAGCTATGCTTGATAAAGCTTTGTGCAGAGGCTACCATTAAATAAATTACTAATGACCACGCTTATGCGTGGTTTTTTTATGCACAACTGAAATTTCAGCTAGATAGAAATCCTTAATAACTGGATTTTGATATAATAAATACAGCTATAAGTTTATGAGATTATTTTCAGTCTGTCCGACCTCCTATACTATAATTCACAACTTATTGCAATAAAAAACCTCCGATGCGATTGCATCAGAGATTAGCTGTCTGTCTTATACAAAACAGATGACTTTATTTTTTTGCGAATGTGTGTAAGCAGAAGTCACTTTTCCTACTTGAATTTATTCGCTCTTCGGGAAAATCACCGTAATAGCAGTACCTTTGTTTTCTTCGCTCACAATTGAAATTTTACCGCCGTGATACTGAACAGCGTGCTTTACAATAGAAAGTCCTAAACCCGTTCCACCTGATTTTTTTGAATGGCTCTTATCCACACGATAAAAGCGTTCAAAAATTCTTGCGTGGTGTTCTGGGGCAATGCCTATCCCGTTATCGGAAACTGTAAGCGTTACTTCCTTTTCAGTTTCTGAAATACCTACCTCAACCTTTCCACCATCAGGAGTATACTTGATACTGTTGTCGCAAAGGTTGTAAATAACCTCAAAAATCAGATGATTTACTCCGGAAATATTTCCACTGTCACCTGACACAAGAAGCTCAATATCCTTTTTATCTGCACTGTCATGGAGAACGCCACAGACTTCTCTTGCTATTTCATAAATCGATACATTTTCTTTCTGAAGCTCTGTCTGTTCGTCAAGCTGTGAAAGTCTGATAATATCATCAACAAGCGTTACGAGCCGTGTTGCTTCTTCACGGATATGGGCTACAAAGCGAGGCATATCCTCCTGCTTTACAATTCCGTTTTCAATAAGCTCTGCACTGCCCATAATAGTCTGAAGTGGAGTTTTAAGCTCGTGAGAAACATTTGCTGTAAATTCTCTGCGAAGTCTTTCTGCGTCAGCCTGCTCTGTTATGTCAATCGCAAGGATTACCACACCCACAGTTTCACCGTTTGTTTCAATACGGCTTATATCAAGCTGAAATTCCTTTTCATTGAGAATTACACGGATTTCAGCGTGTCCCTCTGTAAGGGACTTTTCAATAGCAGAGATTATTTCATGTCTGCGATTTATTGTAAGAAATTCGTTGCCAACGCATTTTTCATCTGTTCCAAAAATTTTCATAGCAGAAGAATTTATAGTCAGAATAGTTCTGTTTTTATCAAGGAGAATAAGTCCTTCACGCATATTTTTTGTAATAAGCTCAAACTCATCTTTTCTACGGTTAAGCTCTGTCACCTTGCGTTCAATCTTCATATTCTGCTTGTGAATACGACTGAGTAACGGTGCAATTTCTTCATAGGCATCATTTTCCGTGGGATTGTCAAGGTCAAGCTTGTTGAGTGGCTCGATTATGCGTTTTGACATCTTATGTGCAAGCACTGCCGAAACAATAACTGCAATTACAATCACAATAATAACAGGATGCAACATTCCCATAAGCAGAATAAATCCGCTTGCACGGTTTACTGAAATACGAAGCACCGTTCCATCTGAAAGAAGTAACGCCTCATAAAGTGTTTTTTCGGTAAGTGTTGCAGAATAACGTGAACTACTTCCCTTTCCTGTTTTTAAAGCCTCTGATATTTCCTCACGATTAATGTGATTATCCATTTCCGATTTGTCAGCCTGCGAGTCAAAAAGCACTGTACCGTCGCTGTCCACCCACGTCAGACGAAAGTTATCAGATTTCAGATTTTCAAGATACTCTTCACCTGATTGCTCTGTACCCACAGAGGCAATAGAAAGCTCATCCTTAAGCTGATTTATCTGAATATTTGTAAAGTAATCGTATAAAAAAGTCGTAATTATCCCAAGAGTTGCCAGAAGTACAACAAGCGAGGTGGTAAAAATAGAACGAAAAATCTTACTTGTCATAGCTACCTCCGAATTTGTAACCAACGTGACGTACAGTTTCAATCATTTCACCGTATTCGCCCAGCTTCTGACGAAGCGTTCTTATGTGCATATCAACTGTTCTTGTTTCACCCACAAAATCAGCACCCCATATTTCGTTAT
>JAFTNX010000128.1 GCA_017451665.1 Oscillospiraceae bacterium
ATAAGAGCCGAAAGCCTGAAATTCAAGCTTCAGTGGAATCATACCTCCACCTCCTTATTTTACTCTTCAAGAGCCTTTGAAAACCACTCTCTTTCAAAATCAGAAAGCTGGTCTTCCCTATCAGAAAAGTAGTTTTCAAGTATTTCATATTCTGATACTTCGTTAGGTCTGTCAATTCTTAAAACGGAGGAAGTAACAGCGTCTGCACGGATTTTGCCTTCAAAGGAAAGAAGATTCGGATAGAGCTTTTTAAAGAAGTTATAAAGTTCGCCTGTTGCGAATTTATCGGTCAGCTGAATTTTAACGAAGTCATTTTTGTGTTCGTCTTTTTCAGCATTCTCAGTAATCTCGTCTGTTGTGCCAACAATCGTTCTCAGAGTGCATGAATATTCAGGGGTTACAGTTGTGACCTCATTTGTTTCGGTGTCGATTATTGTGAAGGTTTTTTCGCCACCTGTTTCGTTAAAGGAATACGGGAACGGAGTGCCACTATAACGAATATTTTCGCCAACAAAATGAGGTCCGTGAAGATGCCCGAGAGCAGTATAGTCAAAGCCTTCAAAAACCTTTGAGCTTACTGCGAGCGCCTGACCTATTCGTGCTGAATGGTCAGAGTCGGAAAGCTGTCCACCTATAACAAAGCAGTGGCTTACTGCTATATTAAAGCGTGATTTATCGGCCTTTTCTAAGATTTTTTGTGTTACAAAGCCAAATGCCTGCTGGTAGTTTTCAAATTTCTCATCGGGATAAAGTGACTTCACCATATCAAAATTAAAGTAAGGAATCAGGTAAATATCAGCATTTCCAACGCAGACAGGGGAAATCTCTTGTGTGAGCTTCCCCGAAATAAAAATATTACTATTTGAAAGCAGTCCTCCAAGCAGTGCAAGGCGTTCAGGGGCATCGTGGTTTCCTGCAATTGCAAACACCGACACGCCCATATTATAAAGGTCGGTTATGAGTTTGTCGTAAATTGCAAGCGCCTTATGGCTCACAACAGGTCGGTCAAAAACGTCGCCTGCTATTATTACGCCTTCAACATTATTCTCCCTGACAGCCTTTAAAAGCTGTTCGTTTACCTCGTTCTGGACATCATCAAAGGGCATTTCGTTAAGGGAAAGCCCATAATGAATATCCGACGTATGAAGAAGTTTCATGTGGTTCACTCCTTACTTTTTTGTGAAAATTATTTTAGTGGTTGCAAAATCTGAAAAATAATAGTATAATGGTTATGCAGCCTTGTCGTTGTTTGTGGAAGTAACTGTGATTTTCTTCTTTGGTGGCTTCTGTGGTTTGATTTCCGAAAGCCCTGAAAGTATGAAATACACACCTACAAATCCAAGACCAAACACCACAACGCTATCCATTACATTCTGAATTGTAAGCAAAAATTCCAACATATTTATCCCTCTTTCTTTATTTTACTGTAATCAGTATAACGTACAAACTGTCCGTTTGTCTGTACAGTAAAATAAAATTCGCATTTAAGTGTACCAAAAAACGTACTTAAAGGCTTTTTATGAGGAATAATTATCCTATGTATATAATATAACACATTTTAAAAATAAAAACAACAAAGGAGAAGCATTTTGGAAAAATTTATTCTCAAAGACGGGATTTTTCTGAGTGACGTCAGCGATTGCGAAAGTGAATTTAGTGTTGACGGTGAAAACATTGTAGCAAGTTTAAGCTACGAGCATTTAAAATCCCTGACAGAAAAAGCAGTTAAAAAGCTGAAAGCACCTATATTTTTCTTTGCAGAAGTACCTTGCAGTGAAGATGAGGAAAAGTCGTTTGGTGGCGGGCTTCACAAAAGCATTTACTACCTTGACAACTGCACCACAGATGTAGGGCTTGCTATTATAAAAAGGTATGGCGACCTGTTATTTTCCGACGGGCTTTTACAGTTTGGTTTTGGCTCGCACGTTGACAGCAGTGAAATTTTTCACCAGAAGTATCAGGTTGTGAGCATTTACAGTCCCGAAATTGAAAAATTTGAGGGGATACTAAATGGTGAAGGAATAAAAAAGGTTTCAGAGGTTAATTCTTTATGGGGAAAGATTTCGCCTGAAAATCCGGGAGAATGCGTACTTGTAGAGGCTAACGGAGAAACCATTTATGATATGATTGCAAACCTCACCGACGCAGGGCTTTACAAAGAGTCTGTCGTTGAGGACTGATAGAAAGGATTGATTTTATGAACATCTGGCACGACATTTCGCCTAAGAAAATTACAAAGGACAAGTTTACAGCAGTTATTGAAATTCCAAAGGGCTCAAAAATCAAGTACGAGCTTGACAAGGACACAGGTCTTCTTAAGATGGACAGAATTCTCTACACATCAACACACTATCCTGCAAACTACGGATTTATTCCAAGAACTTTTGCAGAGGACGACGACCCATTGGATTTCTTAATGCTCTGTTCTGAAACTCTCGTTCCGTTATCTCTTGTTGAATGTTATCCTATCGGGGTTATTTCCATGAGTGACAACGGGGCTGCTGACGAAAAAATCATCTGCATTCCATTCACAGACCCTACCTACAACATCTACACAGACATCAATCAGCTTCCTAAGCACATTTTTGAGGAAATGAGTCACTTCTTCCAGGTTTACAAACAGCTTGAGGGCAAAGACACTGTTATTGATGAAATTCAGGGTGCTGAAAAGGCTAAGGAAATCATTCAGAGCTGTATCGACCGATACATCGACTGTTTCTGCAAATAGCAAACGTGCCGTTTGCATCCTCCTCTGCCACACACCCTTTTGAGTAGACAAAAAGTTTGCGTTGTGGCAGGGCTATCGCCTCGCTTATTGCTCGGCTTAATGAGATATGTCAAAAGGTTTTAAGTGCTCGGGGGTTATTGGTTGGCTTGACGCTCGGCTTAGTTTGATAAAGGCTAAATGCTTTTGAGTGACGGCGGGCTATCGTCTCGCTTATTGCTCGGCTTAACGAGATGTGACAAAAGGTTTTATGTGCTCGGGGGTTATTGGTTGGCTTGACGCTTGCAAAAGCAAGCGTCGGTAGTAAATTTTCTCTGCTCATAATATGAGCAGTTTTGTTCCAAAACCGAAATTTTCTCCCTGTTTGTTGCGTTTAAACAAATAGATAAAAACTAAA
>JAFTNX010000129.1 GCA_017451665.1 Oscillospiraceae bacterium
ATGCAAATCTGAACTTCTTTTTCTTTAAATCCGCCCTCGCTACCGATAAAAACTCCGACGCTCTTCCCTTTTTCAAGACCTGCATCGTTAAGTGAAATACCACCCTTTTCGTAGCAGACAAGTGCAACATCGCATTTTGATAATTCCTCAGCAGCCTGCTTAACGTTTAGTATTCCCGTGATTTCAGGGATAATTCCCCTGCCGCTTTGTTTTGAAGCACTTTCAGAAATTTTCTGATAGCGTGAAAGCTTCTTGGCAAATGACTTTTCATCAGGGCGTGAAACACATCTGTCAGTAAGCACAGGTACAATTCTGCTTGCGCCAAGCTCAACAGCCTTCTGGATAATCATTTCCATTTTATCGCCTTTTGGGATTGCCTGAAACAGAGTGAGAAACACGTCAGGCTCGCTTTTTGAAGGTGCGTTATATCGGATATTCACAAAAACCTCGTTATCTGTAATCTTATCGATAACGCCGAAATAGTCATACCCGTCAAAGCAGAGAATCAATTCCTCACCTGGTTTCATTCTCAGGGAGCGACCGATATGTGTAGCGTCCTCGCCGGTAATGACATACATTTCTTCAGGTTTTTCATTTACAAAAAATCTTGGCATAAAATCATTCCTTTAATTTACTAAATACAGTTTAGCACAATTTTCAAGAATTTACAAGTGTTATGAAAATTAAGATAGTTTTTATAAATTATCAGCGTGTTTTCACACAGTTTTCACAAAAGAATATTATTATATTAAATGTCGAGAAAAACAAACTACGACATCAAAAAAATTTCCCCATTAGCGACAAGTGGAAACTTTTTAATTACGTTATGACGGCTTTTACCCCAAGCCTCATATATATTGCCTGATAGTTTAACTATCAGAGCTTCTCCCCTATAATTTATACTTGGGCTGTTTCATTTTTGAAGCAGCTCGCTTTCTTTTTACGGGCAAGGGTTTGCTATTTTTAGCAAACCTCGTTTGTTTTTGTGGGATACTTCCCACAAAAACAGCGAATGTCCCCCACCTTTATGGTGGGGGACATCTTGCCCGATTTTACATAATAAGAATTACAAGTGGCATTGTTATTACAGACAAAAGCGTTGTAACTGCAAAAATTTCAGCTGAGTAGGTGTCGTTTTTGTCGTAGCGGATTGAAAACATTGTGCATACCGTCGCTGTCGGACAGGAAAAAGCAAGCACAGTAGCAAGCAGTGCTGTTTCATTCACGTCAAAAGGAATGAGTTTAAACACAAACGCACACAAAACAGGAAGTACAATAAGCTTTAATAAAGTCACAAGATAAATTCTTGGTTTGGCAACAGCTTTGAGCAGGTTTGTTCTTGCGATTGTAACCCCTGCAACCACCATCGCAAGTGGCCCTACTGTGCCTCCAACGTTATTGAATGCTGAATATGCTACTTCTGGAATTCTGATTTTAAGAACAAAGAAAATCAGTCCCAAAACAGTAGCAAGAATTGTAGGATTGGTAGCCACCTTTTTGATGTTCATCTGTTTTTTATCCTTGGAAATCATATAAACACCGTGTGACCACACAAGAATATTAAACACCATATTGAATGCAGTTATATAGAATACCCCTTCGTTTCCAAGAAGCACCTTTGCAAGAGGTATTCCCATAAAGCCACAGTTTGAATATATAGTTGAAAATCTCTCGATTTCAGTTTCACGGTTTTCTTTTTTGCCTATAAAAAGCATTGCAAGAGGAATAAAAATCAGATAGCCAACTATCGTAAAAATAATTGTCATTCCAAGACCTTTTAACAGCTTTACAGAAAAATCCTGCTGGAATGAAATAAAAATCAAAAGAGGATTTGCGATATAAAGCACCCAGTTAGAAATACTTTTATTACCCTCAACGGAAATCAGCCCGCATTTATAGCCAATTGCCCCAAGTCCGAGATAAACAAGCATTACAATAACCTGCTTTAAAAGTATAAGCGAAAGTTCCATAAAAATCTCCGTAAAAACAATCGGACAGATAATTCACCTGTCCGAATTTTTTGTCTTATTTTACACCGTACTGCTCTCTGTAAGCAAGCATAGCGTCAAGGTATTCCTTACCGTCAACAATACCTTCACGGATAGCGTCGATAATATCTTCCATATTTACGATTGAATAAACCTTGATTCCGAATTCATTGTATGCTTCCTGAACAGCAGAAAAGTCGCTGTTAAGTCCCTTTTCCATTCTGTCAACAGTAATAACCATACCTGTAATATCAACGTCAGCAGCACCCTTGAGCTTTGGAACTGATTCCTTGAGAGCTTTTCCTGAAGTCATAACGTCGTCGATAATAACAACCTTTTCATTGTCGCAAAGTGTCTTACCTACAAACATTCCGCCTTCGCCGTGGTCCTTAACTTCCTTTCTGTCGAAAGTATAAGCAACGTCAATTCCGAATTTATTATAAAGAGCAACTGTTGCAGAAACAGCAAGTGGAATTCCCTTATATGCAGGGCCAAAAAGTGTTTCAACAGGGATATTGTTATCCTTGATACATTCAGCGTAGAATTCGCCGAGTCTTGCAAGCTGTGCGCCTGTCTTATAGTTTCCACAGTTGATGAAGTATGGTGCTTTTCTTCCACTCTTAAGTGTAAATTCACCAAAAGTGAGCACTCCACACTCTGTCATAAATTTGATAAATTCCTGTTTGTAAGTCATAAAGCATACTCCTTTATTTTAGGCAAAAAGCCATTATTTTACACTATTACATTTATTAAAAGTCCCGAAAGGACAGCTGTTACATAAAGTATTCCCATAATTATAAAATTCTGTGAAAGCTTTTTATTTGATTTGAAAAGTACCACAAGTCCTACCCCTGCACCTGTGCAAAGACCTGCTACAACAGAGCCGAAGGACAACATTCCGTCAACATAAAGCTGTGTCAGAATAACTGACGCTGCACAGTTTGGAATAAAACCGAAAAGTGCTGCCACGAGAGGTTGAAGTGCGCTGTTTGTCATAAGCACCTTTTCAAGAGTTCCCTCTCCGATAAGCTCAATAGCGCTTGTAAGTATAACATTCACAATAAGAATGAAAAGTGCTGTGCTTATTGTATGAACAAGTGCGCTATACCATATTGAATGATGACCACAGCCACAATGTGAACAAAGCTCTTCAAAAGGCTTTTCTTCTTCCTTTTTCTTTGAAAGGATTTTAACAAACACGTCAACAAGAACGCCTGCGACAATAGCTATAATAACCTTACACAGGATAAGCTTCCAGAGTGATGAAATCTTATCAGGCTGTGAAATCATAACAGGAATTGCCTCGTCGCTTGTGGAAATAAACACAGCCACAAGAGTTCCCATAGAAATAAGTCTGCCCGAAAACAGGTTAGCAGCCATTACTGAAAAGCCACACTGAGGAACGCAACCAAGCGCTGCCCCACCGACTGCACCGAAAGGCCCTAATTTTGTAAGAGCCTTACCAAGCTTCTGTGACCCTTTATGTTCAACAAACTCAATAAAGAGAAATACTGCAAACAAAAACGGTATTATTTTAAGAGTATCCAGAAATGAATGCTCACAAACGTGCAAAATAACATCTAACATACAAAAAACCTTTCTTTTTTCCCCAAGTCCAAAAATTATTTTAGCACATTTTTTCAAAAAGTGCAAGGGATTTTAAGCACTTTATAACTTTTTACAATTGATTTACTATGAAAACCTGAGAATTCTCATAAAGTGATTATTTTTACTAATCATTCTGAACAGAATTACCCCAAAAACAGACACACACACAAGTTCACCGAACATAACCTGTGCCATAGAAACAAGAAGTGGTTCACCGTAAAAGAAATTCAGTTCAAGTCCGATAATTATTCCGTTTGAAACTGCCGGAAAAAGAGATGCCACAACAAGCGTCAGCAGTGGTTTTTTGTCGTAAAGCTTTCCCACAAAATACATAGGCAAAGCTGCCACAACGGTTGCGAGAGTACCGATAACCATATCAAGTGGCATAGGGCTGAACATATTTGAAATCAGGCATCCCACCGAAAGTGCCACGCAATATTCCTTTTTAAAGACACAAAGCAGCATAAGTGCTTCTGCAACACGAAACTGTATCCCACCGTATGAAAGTCCTGACAAGGCGATTGTCAGCACAACATAAATTGCCGAAACAGCGCTCATTATTGTGATTTTTCTTACGTTTTTCATTATTTCCTCCGAAATTAAGGACAAAAAAACAGGCACGCCAAGAGACGCACCTGTAATTCACATTTCGTCCCTGTTTTTATTTAAGAGTGGTAGGCAAAAAGCCCGCTGGGTTACACTCTGTGTCAATTGACAATTGACAATTATTAAATTCAAATTGTCATTAAATCTGACATTTAACTAGCATAGTGAAAGAAACAAACACGGAGAAATTTTCTGTTTTGGAACAAAACGGCAAATATTATGAGCCGAAAAAATTTACTCCGGTAGCTTGCTTAGCAAGATACATTATGCCTTGTTGATTGAACCGAAGAGTTCCATCTTTTCCTTAACAGTAGCCTTGATAGCTTCAAAACCAGGAGCGAGGAGCTTTCTTGGGTCAAATCCCTTACCCTGGAGGTCCTTACCTTCTTCAACGTACTTTCTTGTAGCTTCCTGGAATGCAAGCTGACATTCTGTATTAACGTTAATCTTAGCAACGCCAAGTGAAATAGCCTTCTTAATCATATCAGCAGGGATACCTGTACCACCGTGGAGAACCAGTGGCATATCGCCAACCTTTTCCTTGATAGCTGCAAGTGTTTCAAATGAAAGACCTGCCCAGTTTTCTGGGTACTTACCGTGAATGTTACCGATACCTGCTGCGAGCATTGTGATGCCGAGGTCAGCAACAGCCTTACATTCGTCTGGGTCAGCACATTCGCCAGCACCTACAACGCCGTCTTCTTCACCACCGATTGAGCCAACTTCAGCTTCAAGTGAGAGGCCAAGAACGTTACAAGCGTTAACGAGTTCTGTTGTCTTAGCAATGTTTTCTTCGATTGGGTAGTGTGAACCGTCGAACATGATTGATGAGAAGCCTGCGTTGATACAAGCCTTTGCACCTTCGTATGAACCGTGGTCAAGGTGGAGAGCAACCGGAACTGTGATGTTGAGTTCCTTAATCATACCTTCAACCATACCAACGATTGTTGTATATCCACACATATACTTTCCTGCACCCTCAGATACACCGATAATTACAGGTGAATTGTTTTCATTTGCTGTGAGGAGAATAGCCTTTGTCCATTCAAGGTTGTTGATGTTGAACTGACCAACTGCATACTTTCCTTCTCTTGCCTTTGTGAGCATTTCCTTAGCTGATACTAACATTTTAACGTCCTCCGTTTAAATATATTTTTGTGCGAAGTTTTTCGCATAATTTTACTATACTATTATAACCCAAACTAAAAAAAATTGCAATTATTTTCAGAAATATTCGTATAAATTCATTAAAACGAGCTTATTTATCCTCTTTAAATTGTATACTGTGCTTTTTACAGAATTCCTCAGCGTAGGAATCCTTCTCTCCATAAACGGTAAAATTGTCACCATTTCCCATAAAGCTGTTAAGACCGATTTCGGTTACGCTGTCAGGAATATACACATACTGGAGATTCACGCAGTAATAAAATGCCTTATCCTCAATAACCTCTACCCCGTCAGGAATAAGCACTTTATAGATTGAATTATTTTCTCTGAAGGATTCTTCGCCGATTACTTTGAGCTTATCTCCTTCAAACTTTTTAGGAATAGCAACGGTTGAAGCCTCACTGTTAAAGCTGATAATCTTAACATTGCCATCGTCAGTTTCGATAGAGAAATTATTCTGTGGAAGAGCCTTTGCCTTAGTGCTTCCATATTTGATTTCGTCACCAAAAAATCCTGAAATAAACGCCACAACAGTACCCACTATAATTACGAGCAGAACTATCAGAGCGATAGAAATACTCATAAAACTGATTTTTGGTTTTTTCTCAACATTTTCCATGCAAAAGCCTCCTTTTTTCAAGCAAAAATACTCTTATTAAATTATAACAAATCCTTTCAGGTTTTTCAACTGTTTTTGTGAAATTTCCCACTATAATTTTTTGACAAAATATGATACAATATATGAGTAATTATTTACAATTTTTTAGAAGGTTGGCGTGAATGAATTCACGCCAGTTTTGTGGCTTTCGATGCTGATAGCATCGATTTTGCTTTTGCAAAACCAGCCACAATTCCCAAGAAAGGTATGGTGATTTTTATGGCAAATGTTTACAAATCAAAAAAAGGCATAATGCCTGCCGGACTTCTTGCTATCGCTGTTGCAGTTAGTATTGCAGGTTGTCTTCTCAGCTTTGTGTACTTAAAAATCAATCAGGTATGTCCAAGTGCATATCTCTGTGGTGTTATTGCTTTCGGCTTTGGTGCTGCAATGGGCGGTATTGCTTATATTCTCATCAGAGTTATGAAAATCAGAAGCAAGACTACTGCTCTTGTTGGTATGCTTATCGGTTGTCTTGTGTTTACAATTTTCAAGTGGGCACTTTACGTTCAGTGGGACAACGAAAAGATTTTTGACACTTACAAAAAGGCTTGGCACTACTGTGAATTCTACTATGATTTTACAATGGACGGCAAGATTACAAGTGAGCCTATGTCTGAAGAACAGATTGAAATTATGATGGGACTTATGAAGGAAACATCTGCTTTTGATTACATTGAAAAAAGCTACATAGGTGGTGCTTCAACATACATCAAGGACCTTAAAGAATACAACGGCAAAAGTACTTCTATCAACGAACTCAAGGACACTGACTCATTTGAATGGTTCTATGGTGATTACGTAAACAAGGGTGACGAAGCAAAGAACATTCTCAAGGCTTATGAAATGGATTCTGACGAATATTTTGAATATCTCGGCAAGTATCCAAGCGTTATATATCTTATCACTCATCCTGGTGAATTCTGGGAAAACATCAAGACTATCAACTCTTACGGACGTTGGACAATCAGTTCATCAAGTTCATCATCAAGCACAACTACAAATTCAGGCAACACACACGTAAAAGGTATTGCACTTTGGATTGTATGGTTCTGTGAAATCCTTGTTATTTGTATTCCTGCACTTGTTATTGCTTGTAAGAGAGCTGGCAAGCCATTTATCGAATTTGAAAACGACTGGGCTGAGCTCAACGAAAGCGACGCATTTATGCTCAGAGCACCAAACGTTCCAGCTGCAGCCGGTACAGCATTCAAGGCAAATCCTGACAGCATCTTTATGTATGAACACCTTCTCGGCAGACCTGGAAACGCTCCTTATATGAAGCTCAAGCTTTATCATTCAAAGCAGTATGATGAAAACTACGCTTGTCTTTCAATTTACACATTCGTTCCAAAGAACAAGAACTATTCAGAAAATATGGTTGCTAAGTATATAGCTGTTGACAAGGATTTTGTTTACAGATTCTATCAGCACTGTGGTCTCGGCACTCCATTTGCTTACACACCTGCTGTTGCAACACCTACAATGCAGGCTGCAAACGACCCTATGAATATTCTTAACGGAAGCATAGAAGAAGTTAAGGCTATGTCTGCAACAAGTGGCGCTATGGATGAACTTGTTGTTCCTGCTATGGCTGACGAAAAGTCACAGGACGATGTTCTTAACGAACTCAACTCATAATTTTAAAATACTTCGGCACTGATTTATTCGGTGCCGATTATTTTTATCTGTTGACAAATTGTAGAAGAAATGTTAAAATATATTCGTGTATTATAAAAAAATTAAAGTGAGGTTTGTTAAATGAAAAAGGCACTTGCACTTTTACTTTCTTTTTCAATCCTGCTTACTGCTTGTGGTAAGGAAGAAAAAGAAAAGAAAACTACCAAAAAAACTACTACGACTACTGTCACCACAACAGAGGCTACAACTACAACAGCTACTCCTGAGCCTGAAATACCTGAAATTGAATACA
>JAFTNX010000130.1 GCA_017451665.1 Oscillospiraceae bacterium
AGTATTACACGGACTTATTGAGAAAAACCCTTTTGAAAAAGGGTTATTTCTCAAACTCTTTTCCTAAAACTTTCAATTTAAAATCCCATATAGGGTTCAAACCCTATATGGGATTTTACGTTAAAAGTCTTTGGAAAGGGGCTCGGGGGACAACCTTTCTTCAGAAAGGTTTCTCCCCGATAAATTCATATAATATACTCCTATATGGCTACCCACTTTATGGAAATGCATTTGTCAGTTATATTATCTGAAAAGCTATAACGCCCACAACACAGATTGTACTTCCCAGCAGGTTTTGTTTTGAGCAGTTTTCTTTTCGGGCAAGTCCTATAAAAAACAGCGTAACAAGTATCATAGGCTGAATAAACGAATAATTCACAAGGCTTATTGCGATAACAGCGTTTTCAAGGAGCATTCCTATAACGTTTGGAATTCTTGCAAGGATTACGTTTGTTGCACCTTTTTTATTCTTTTTGAGAATTTCCTTTGGCTTGATACAGAAAAACATAATTACAGCTACAATAATCAGTCCGAACCAAAGCTGTAAGGTTGACGAGATATACCCTGAAAAACCTTTTATCGTCAGTCCGTAACCATACTTTGCCAGAAGATACAAAACAAGCGGGATTATGATTTTTTTGTAGTCGGTTTTTTTCTCTTTGGCTGATTTTGCAATAAAAACAAGTCCGATTACCGTTATGACAATGCACATTATTTTTAATACTCTCAAATCCGTGCCATACAAAACGTCGGTTATGTAGGATAAAAACAAGGTTACCCCAAGCCACGCTTTGAGTTCAAATGCCGTCAGTTCTTTAAGCACCAGCGCACTCATCTGAAATTCAAGGAGTTTGCATACTGCTATGAGAATGATACCTGCGAAGGACTGCCACGACGGAGAGAAATACAGCTTCTGAAATGGCAGGGCAAAAACAAGGAATACCGACATTGATGAGCACATCAGGAATGTAAATTCATTTCCAGAAAGCTTTGCTTTTGAAACAGCGTATTTATCGCTTAGTGAGGTTATTGTATAGCAGGCAGTTACTGCCAGCATCATTAAAATAACTTCCATTACCATCTTACCTTCCACCGTTCACGAAGGGTATCGATATTAAACTCGTGAACGGTATTTATTTTTTTGAGCATTTTTCATTTTCACGAATCTCATTCAGGTGCTTTTCAAAAAGTGCTTCGGCAGTAGGAATTTCTGCCCAGTCGTTTGTCCATGTTGAAAGGTATGCTGCGTTTGAAATTGAAAGGGAATTAAGACCTTCCTCACCTCTTGCAACCATAGGTGTGTCGTTTAGAATTGACTGTGCAAAGGCTTCAAGAACTTCAGGGTGTCCCTCAGGCTCAGGGGCTGTAAATTCTTCATAGGTGTTTTCAGGTGTCACAAAGCCCTCTGTTGCTGTAAAGCAGAATTCACGCTCAGGAACTTTTAACTTCCACCAGCTGAGTTTTCCGTGCTCGATTACGATTTTACCCTTATCGCCTGTGATTTCAAGTCTGTTTGTGCCACAAGCGTCGCCTGTTGTTGAAATAAATGTTGCAGTAGCGCCGTTTTCGTATTCACCGAAAATTGTTACGTCGTCTTCAACGTCAATGTTGTGGTATTTTCCAAATTCGCAGAATGCTCTTATTCTCTTTGGCATTCCGAAAATCCACTGCCACAGGTCAAGGTTGTGAGGAGCCTGATTTAAAAGCACTCCACCACCTTCACCGTTCCATGTTGCTCTCCAGCTACCTGAATTGTAGTAAGCCTGTGTTCTGTACCAATTTGTGATAATCCACACCATTCTTTTAAGCTCGCCAAGTTCACCACTCTGAACGATTTCACGGGCTTTTTTATACATCGGATTTGTTCTCTGGTTAAACATAATTCCGAATTTTACTCCGGATTTTTCAGCAGCCTCGTTCATTTCTCTTACCTGTCTTGCATAAACACCGGCAGGCTTTTCTGTAAGAACGTTAATTCCTCTTTTGAATGCCTCGATAGCGATAGTCGGGTGGTCGTAGTGTGGAACAGCGATAAGTACAGCGTCGATAAGTCCGCTGTCAAGCATTTCGTTTGAGTCTGTAAAAAGCTTTACTGATGGGTATGCCTTTGCTTTTTCAAGCTTTTCAGGGTTGATGTCACAAACAGCTGTGATTTCAACTGACGGACACTTTCCACCAAAAACGTTGTAGAAATGTCCACTTCCCATATTGCCAAGTCCAACAATACCAAGTCTGATTTTTTTCATAACAGTTCTCCTTTAAATAAGCTTTTTGATTGCGTCAGCAGCAGCCTTGAATGCCGCTGTTGATGACGGATATGTAAATTTCATTTTTGTTTTTTCGTTTTCTTCAAGCTTGTCAAAGCCGTCAAATACAGAAAGGTGAGGTTCAAGAGTAATAACCTTTCCCTTATAGTTTTCGAGAATATACGGAAGATTTCCGATACCTTCGCCGGCAGGCACAACCGAGCCGTCTGCAAGAGCGTCCTTTATGTGAAGATACTCAACGTAAGGGGAAAGGGCTTTCCACGCCTCAACTGTATCCTGACCACACTGAATGAAATTCGCAGGGTCAAAAACTGCCTTGAGTGATGAAAATTCCTTATGTATTTCAACACAGCGTACAGCCATATCACCATAAATGCCCTTTTCATTTTCGTGGCAGAGAATAATGTCGCTGTTTTTTGATGCCTCAACAAAACAATTAAGACGGTTAAAAACCTTGTCCTTGTATTTTTCCTGTTCACCTGACGGAACATAAAAGCTGAACATTCTTACATGCTTTGCACCAAGTATATCGGCGTTTTCAAGTCCACGCTTAAAGCTTTCAAGATGTTCTTCAAAGCCGTCACCCATTCCCATTTTTCCAAAAGGTGAGCCAAGTGACCACACTGCAAGACCTTCGTCGTCAAGCTGTCTGCGGATTTCCTTTGCCTTTTCCTTTGAAATTTCAGAAATGTTCTGTCCGTCAACACCTCGTATTTCCAGAAACTCAATTCCGTTATTTTTCATAGCCTCAATCTGGCCCACAAGTCTGCCGTCTGCTTCGTCAGCAAAAGCTGCAAGTCTGAATTTCATAATTCAAACCTCCTTTTCATCATCTGAATATATTTTACCACAACATAATTTGCATTTCCATTGTTAATTTATGCAATATATATTGCAAATTCACGCATAGTATGATACAATTAAAAGAAAGATACAAATCGTCACATCAGGAGGTGCAAAAAGTGAAGGAATACACCATTGACAGCGTTTATTTCAAGCACGACATCAGCAAAAATCCAAATCCAAAGGATTTTACAATGCACATTCACGACAAATGCGAGATATTTTATTTTGTGGGAGGGGATGTTGAATATCTTGTTGAAGGTTCAAGGTATCCTCTCAGTGAGGACAGCGTAATGATTATCCGTCCTGCCGAAGCCCACACGCCAAGAATTCTCAGCAACGACTGTTACGAGAGATACGCTGTGAATTTCCCGTTGTCGTTTATCAAAGAAATTGACCCTGAGGGTATTCTCACAAAGACATTTACGGACAGACCTCTCGGGAAGAACAATTTTTATTCCGAAGAAGAGCTTGATATGCCACTATTTTTGAGGCTTCTTAAAGAAATGCGTGACGAGGCTGAAAATGAATACCAGCGAAAGCTGACTTCAAAAACTCACATTTACATGATGCTTGACATGATAAGCAGGGCTTTTGCCAAAAAGAAAACGGGAGGGCTTTCGCCAAAAAGTCTGCCTGAAAAAATCATTGTTTACATTGAAAAGCATCTGTCGGAGG
Source organism: Oscillospiraceae bacterium (assembly GCA_017451665.1). Taxonomy (GTDB): domain Bacteria; phylum Bacillota; class Clostridia; order Oscillospirales; family Ruminococcaceae; genus JAAZZIT01. The sequence continues at coordinate 3,789 of JAFTNX010000130.1, forward strand.
ATATTTCTGTGCCGGAACTTGCATCGCATTTTCACCTGAGTGTGTCCCAGTTTTCACGAATTTTCAAGCAGACCACAGGTGCAGCCCCTTGGGATTACATAACGAAAAAGCGACTTACTGTCGCTAAGGAAATGATACTTCAGGGGCGTTCGGCAAAAACTGCAAGCGAAGAGTGTGGGTTTAATGATTACTCTTCATTTTACAGGGCATACACCAAGCTTTTCAGTTGCTCCCCACAACAAAGCGTAAAGTAAAATTAAAAGCCTTTCCGTATGGAGAAATAGTCAATAGTTAACAGACACAAAAAAAGTGGCCATGTTTTATCATAGTCACTTTATTAGTTATTTGAAAGCGTTTTTTCCGAAGGTTTCCTTCATACTATCAAATGTCAGTTTTAATTTGTCGTAATGTTCATCATAATACTCTTTGTCGCCTGATACAAATATCATATTCTCGTCAACGGTGATATTATGGTCTACGGTCGGCTCAGCGTAGTCCTTTATCGATAACTTATATTCATCCTTTTTAAAAAGATGTGGAATATAATAAGAACGATAAGCAAATAATGGTTCTGGTGCGTTAACAATAACTGTTGAGCCTGTCATAATTTCACAATTAAAATTCAGAAAATAAGGAATTTCCAGTTCGTAATACCATGTCGGGTTGTCGTCATTATCATACCCGTCATAATAAGTCACCATATCATTAAGACTACTTGAAGCTGTCAAATTGTGATTTTTTGCAGATTTTACAAAAGGCTTGACTTCAACATTGTAAAAAACGAGCCAGCTTATAGATACAGCTGCAAAAGCTGCTACCAGAGCGATGACAATAAAAAGCTTAATTTTAAAGCTTTTTGATTTAGTTTTTTCTGACATAGTATTACCTCCTTATAATAACAGCTTTTTTGAGTTTTTTTGGAGCTGGTGACCCGGCTTGAACGGGCGACCTGCTCATTACGAATGAGCTGCACTACCGACTGTGCTACACCAGCATTTGATATTCAGTTTTGATTTTGCAAGGCTTAGCAGTCCGTTTGTGATGTCGCTTTACCGACAACCCACGACCTGCTCATTACGAATGAGCTGCACTACCGACTGTGCTACAC
>JAFTNX010000131.1 GCA_017451665.1 Oscillospiraceae bacterium
AGGTACAATTATCGCATTTTTAAGCTTCACAAGAAACTTCTCAATGCCTATTGCACACATCACGCAGCAGTTCAATTCTGTGCTTACTGCCCTTGCAGGTGCAGAGAGAATTTTCTCAATCATCGACGAAGAACCTGAACAGGACGAAGGTTATGTTACACTTGTTCCTGCCAAGAAAAACGAAAAGGGCGAGCTTTGTGAAGCAAGCGAGAGAACAGGTATCTGGGCTTGGAAGCACCCTCACAAATCAACCGGCGAAATCACCTATACAATGGTTCGTGGTCAGGTGGAATTTGATGACGTGTATTTCGGATATGTGCCTGAAAAGACAGTTTTAAACGGAATTACCCTTTATGCAAAGCCGGGACAGAAGATTGCTTTTGTGGGCTCAACAGGTGCAGGAAAAACAACAATCACAAACCTGATAAACAGATTTTACGACGTTCCTGACGGAAAAATCCGTTACGACGGAATTAACATCAATAAGATTAAAAAGAGCGATTTAAGACGTTCTATGTCAATGGTTTTGCAGGACACACACCTCTTTACAGGAACTGTTATGGATAATATCCGTTTCGGAAAGCTTGACGCTACCGAGGAAGAAATTATCGCAGCTGCAAAGCTTGCTAATGCCGACAGCTTTATCAAGCACCTGCCACAGGGCTATAATACAATGCTCACAGGCGACGGTGGAAATCTTTCACAGGGACAAAGACAGCTTTTAGCTATCGCAAGAGCTGCTGTTGCTGACCCACCTGTTCTTATCCTTGACGAAGCTACTTCATCAATTGACACGAGAACAGAAGCCCTTATCGAAAAGGGTATGGACTCACTTATGGAGGGCAGAACAGTATTTGTTATCGCCCACAGACTTTCAACTGTAAGAAATTCAAACGCTATTATGGTGCTTGAATACGGAAAGATTATTGAGCGTGGCGACCACGACGAGCTTATCGCATTAAAGGGCAAATACTATCAACTTTATACTGGTATGTTTGAACTCAGCTAACAGTTGACAATTGACAATTGACAATTGACAATTAAGGTGTTGCCTTCGGCAACGAATTTAAAACTAAACTCACTATCGTAAAAGGTAGTGAGTTTTTTGTAACTATAAGACTAAAACTAAGAAACAGGGGCAATGATTGACAATTGTATCAAAAATATGCTATACTTATTTTTTAAGGACAAAACTTTAAGGAGTGTGATTTTTTGAAAAAGCTGTATGTTTTTGATTCAACCTTGCGTGACGGCGCACAGGGTAAAAATGTGAATTTCTCGGTGATTGATAAAATCAATATCGTCAAGGCACTTGACAGCTTCGGCGTTCATTATATAGAGGCAGGAAATCCTTTTTCAAATCCTAAGGACGTTGAGTTTTTTGAAAAAATCAAAGACGTCCCTCTTAAAAATGCTAAAATCGTTGCTTTTGGCTCAACAAGACACGCAGGCGTTGACATAAACGAGGACAAAAGCGTTCAGCTGATGACAAATGTGTCGGTTGATACTGTTGCGATTTTCGGAAAAAGCTGGGATTTGCACGTTGACGAAATTTTAAGGACTTCAAGAGAAGAAAACATCGCTATGATTACCGATACAATTGCCTGCCTTAAAAATAACGGCAAAACGGTTTTCTTCTATGCAGAGCATTTTTTTGATGGCTGTAAGAATAACGAGGAATACGCTTTTGAAGTTATCAAATCGGCTGAAAAAGCAGGCGCTGAATTCGTTATTCTCTGCGATACAAACGGGGGAAGCTTCCCTGATGAAATTGCAGAATTCACAAAAAAAGCTAAGGAAACCCTCTCTTGTGGAATTGGTATTCACTGTCATAACGACACAGGCTGTGCTGTTGCAAACACAATTTCTGCTGTAAAATCAGGTGCAACACAAATTCACGGAACTTTTGTGGGTATAGGCGAGCGCTGTGGAAACACCTGCCTTTCAACAGTTATTCCGAATTTACAGTTAAAACTCGGATATGACATTGTGCCTGAAGAAAATATGAAAAACCTTACGGAATGTGCCAAGTGCATTTCTGAAATTTCAAACCTTGCTATACAAGACAATCTTCCGTATATCGGAAAATCTGCTTTTTCACATAAGGGTGGAATGCATATCGACGGAGTTGTAAAGCTTAATAAATCCTTTGAGCATATTTCACCAGAAAGTGTCGGAAACCACAGACAGTTTTTAATAAGCGAAATGAGTGGAAAAACTGCTGTGCTTTCAAAGATAAATAAGTTTGCACCCGACATCACAAAGGATTCACCTGAGCTTGTGGATATTATTGAGATGCTTAAAATGCAGGAGCAGAAGGGCTATCAGTATGAGGCTGCCGAGGCGTCATTTGAGCTTTTGGTGAGAAAATTCTTAGGTCGCTTTACACCTTATTTTGAAATCATCTACTTTAAAATTATCTGTGAGCAGGACAGTTCTGTTGATACACCTGCTAGTGGACTTGTTAAAATCCGAGTTGGAAACGAGTATAAAATTTCAGCAGGTGAGGGCAACGGTCCTGTGAATTCCCTTGACTCTGCCTTGAGAAAGGCGCTTGTTGAGTTTTACCCTGACCTTGAAAAATTCTTCCTTATCGACTATAAGGTAAGAGTTGTGGATACAACCTCTGCAACAGCTGCTGCAGTTAGAGTTTTAATCGAATCAACAGACAAAAACAGCGTGTGGACAACAGTAGGCTCTTCAACTGACATACTTAATGCGTCAGTCAAGGCGCTTGTTGACAGCGTTGAGTATAAGCTGTTCAAGATGGGCGTTAAACCTATCGTAAAGGAGAAATATGATTAAAAAGATTATATGTGTATGCTTTTGTTTTGTTATGCTGTGTGGCTGTAATGAGGATTATGATACTCAGATTTACGGAAGCGACAGCGATACTTCAAAGCAGACAACTGTCAAAGACGAAGATTTTGAGCCTATGACCGACATAGGAAAGGACTACAAGCTTTTTGATAATTCAAGAGTTGTGAATGCTTATAAAACAGGTGACGAAAGTGGTCTTTCTGATTTGGAAAAAGAAATTTACGACGAAGCTAAAAAAGTTCTTGACGAAATCAAAAAGACTGCTACCACTGACTACGAAACCGAACTTATGGTTCACGATTATATTGTGGGAAGCTCCACCTATGACAAGCAGGCTATTTCTGTAATGGAAACCCCACAGGAAAACAGTGAAAACCCTTACGGTATTCTCATAAACAAAACGGGAATATGCTTAGGCTACACCACGACGTTCCAGCTGTTTATGGATATGGCTGAAATTCCTTGCGTAACAATTTACGCAAAGGATGAAGCAGGCGACGAACACGCCTGGAATCAGGTGCAGATTGACGGGGAATGGTATTATGTTGACTGCACTTGGGACGACCCTGTGCCTGAACAGGAGGGAAGGCCACCTTACCACGATTTCTTTAACGTAACGGAAGATTTTATGTGGGATTCAGGACATCGCTGGGACAGAGAACAATGCGAAAAAAGTGACAGCTATGACAAAAGCTTTTATGTAATGGAGGCTGTTTCGGTTTCCTCAAGAGATGAAATTAAAGACGCTTTAAAGCAGGTTGTCAAGGACGATAAAGCCGATTGCGCTGTTAAGCTTTCAGGAGGATACGAAAGCTTTCCTGATTATATTACTGCCGGTGGAAAGGAATTTTACGCTTATAATTCAATAGAAATTGATGGCAACGAATACGTTATGTACTGCGTCTTTTAAGCAAAAAAACATCTCCATGTATCTTAAGGTGAGTGGTCATAAAGAAGTATTATACGGACTTATTGAGAAAAACCCTTTTGAAAAAGGGTTATTTCTCAAACTCTTTTCCTAAAACTTTCAATTTAAAATCCCATATAGGGTTTAAACCCTATATGGGATTTTACGTTAAAAGTCTTTGGAA
>JAFTNX010000132.1 GCA_017451665.1 Oscillospiraceae bacterium
CACGTTTGCTAGGCTGTTACTATTTTGCTTGCGTCCTGGAGACCGAGGTGTTCGACAGACCATTCTCTCATTTTGTACTTGAGAATTTTTCCTGCTGCGTTCATTGGGAAGCCATCAACAAATGCAATATATCTTGGTACCTTGTGCTTTGCCATATGGTCAAGTGCAAACTGTTTCATTTCTTCAACAGTAGCCTCTTCGTCAGGCTTCAGAACGATACAAGCCATAATTTCTTCGCCGTAAGCCTTGTCAGGTACACCGATAACCTGAACGTCCTGCACCTTAGGGTTTGTGTAGAAGAATTCTTCGATTTCCTTAGGGTAGATATTTTCACCACCACGGATAATCATATCCTTGATTCTTCCTGTAATCTTGTAGTAGCCTTCAGCAGTTCTTCTTGCAAGGTCACCTGAATGGAGCCAGCCTTCTTCGTCAATAGCAGCAGCTGTAGCTTCAGGCATCTTGTAGTAGCCCTTCATAATATTATAACCTCTTGCACAGAATTCGCCGTCCATATTGTCGCCAAGTTCTTCGCCTGTTTCAGGGTCAACAATCTTACATTCAACGCCGAAAATAGGTCCACCAACTGTGTTTACTCTTGTTTCGATGCTGTCGGTAGTCTTGCTCATTGTTGTAGCAGGTGAAGCCTCTGTCTGTCCGTATGTGATACAGATTTCAGGCATATGCATTTTTTCGATAACTTCCTGCATGGTCTTGATAGGACAAGGTGAACCAGCCATAATACCTGTTCTCATATTTGAAAAATCTGTCTTATCAAAATCTTCATGACCAAGCATAGCAATAAACATTGTAGGTACACCGTGGAATGCTGTAATCTTTTCCTTGTTGATACAAGCAAGTCCCTTTCTTGGTGAAAAGGCAGTGATAGGGCTCATTGTTACACCATGAGTAACGCTTGCAGTCATAGCAAGTACCATTCCGAAACAGTGGAACATAGGCACCTGAATCATCATCTTATCGTTTGTTGAAAGGTCCATACAGTCGCCGATAGCCTTACCGTTATTAACAACGTTGTAGTGTGTAAGCATAACTCCCTTAGGGAAGCCTGTTGTGCCTGATGTATACTGCATATTAACTACGTCGTGCTTGTCTGTCTTTGCTCTCATCTTGTCAACTTCAATTTCGTCAACAGTATCAGCAAGTGCCATCGCCTCATCCCAAGTAAAGCAACCGTCCTGCTTTGAGTCAGTTGTAATTACATTCTTGAGGAATGGGAGTTTCTTTGACTTGAGTGCGCCCGGCTTACAGGTAGCAAGTTCAGGACAAAGTTCCTTGATAATTCCCACGTAGTTGCTGTCCTTATAGCCGTCAATCATAACAAGTGTATGTGTATCTGACTGGTGGAGGAGGTATTCAGCCTCGTGGATTTTATAAGCTGTATTTACAGTAACAAGAACTGCACCGATAGTTGTGCAAGCCCAGAAGGTAATATACCACGCAGGTACGTTTGTAGCCCAGATAGCAACGTGGTCGCCCTTCTTAACGCCCATAGCGATAAGTGCTCTTGCAAAGCGTCTTACATCTTCTCTGAATTCAGGGTATGTTCTTGTATAGTCAAGCTCTGTATATCTGAAAGCGTACTGTTCAGGGAATTCTTCACAGATTCTGTCAAGCACGTCAGGGAAGGTTTCGTTAATGATAGTTTCCTTTGGCCAAGGGTAATAGCCTGTGCCTCTCGAGTCAATCTGGAGCTTGCTCTTTTTAGCCATAAGATAAGGCTTCATATACTTGGCAAACTGTGGGAATACGATACCTGCAGCGTAAAGGTCCTTAGCCCATCTCTTTACCCATTCAAGTGAAACATAGCCGTCATATCCGATTTTCTGCAAAGCTGAAAGCATCTGTGGGATAGGAATATCGCCTTCGCCCATAAGCTTATACATAAGCTTTCCGTCTTCCATTACAGAATCCTTAACGTGGATATACTTTATGTAATCGCCTAAATTCTCAACTGTTTCTTCACCTGTTTCGCCCATATATCTGTATGGGTGGTGCATATCCCAGAGTGCTGCTATCCACTTTGAATTTACAGCGTCAAGGAGTTTTCTGAGTCTTTTTGTATCTGAATAAACACCGTTTGTTTCAACAAGAAGTGTTACGTTATACTTTTCGCCGATAGGTGCAATTTCCTTTAAAACCTCTGCAATCTTATCATCGTCGATTTCGTCAGCAGGTGCAGGGTCAAGGTCAGCAAGAATTCTGATATATGATGTGCCGAGCTTATTTGCAAGCACAGCGTACTGTGTGATTTCTTCAACAGTCTGGTCGTGCTTATCAAAGAACTTAAGACAGCATCCACTTGAAAGACAAGGGATTTCAAGCTTAAGTCTGTTAAGCTTTGCGATAGTTTTTTCTATGTTTTCGTCAGTAAATGGCTTGGCCTTAACTGAATAGATTTCATTTCCGAGGCCTCTTACTTCGATACCGTTAAAGCCAAGGTCAGCAGCCATTGAATAAATGTCTGTCCATGAAAAATCAGGGCAAGCAAGTGTTGAAAAGCTGATTTTCATTAAATTTCCTCCAAATCAATAATAAATGCATACAAATAAATAATATCAAATTTATGGCATACTTGTCAAGTGGGTTATCTATAATGATTAGTTATTATGATATAACTCAAAGTTAAAACAAAAAAGAGCAGGATAACTCCTGCTCTTAATTCTTTTAATCCGTCGGCGTAGCCGACACCTTAATTGTGCATTGTGAACTGTGCATTGTGCATTGATTAGTAGTTTTCTGCGTGTACTTCAAAGTAGCTCTGTGGGTGTGCGCAGGTAGGACAAATCTTAGGTGCCTTTGTGCCAACAACAATATGTCCACAGTTACGGCATTCCCATACCTTAACTTCGCTCTTTTCAAATACTTGCGCAGTTTCAACATTCTTAAGAAGTGCTCTGTATCTTTCTTCGTGTTGCTTTTCAATAGCAGCTACCATTCTGAACTTGATAGCAAGCTCCTTGAAGCCTTCTTCTTCAGCAGTCTTAGCAAATCCCTCATACATATCTGTCCACTCATAGTTTTCGCCATCAGCAGCAGCGCCGAGATTCTGAGCTGTATCGCCGATTCCGTTAAGCTCCTTGAACCACAGCTTAGCGTGTTCCTTTTCGTTGTCAGCTGTCTTTAAGAAAAGTGCTGCAATCTGTTCGTAGCCTTCCTTCTTTGCTACTGATGCAAAATATGTATACTTGTTTCTTGCCTGTGATTCACCTGCAAAAGCAGCTTCAAGATTCTTTTCGGTTTTTGTGCCTGCATATTTGTTGCTCATAATAAACAACCTCCATTTACTGAATTTTTAGTAATTATATCACATTAACCATTTAAAAGTCAATAGGTTTTGTGAATTTCGTCAATTAAGATGAGATGTCTTTTTTGGTGTATTTAATAAAGCCTGCTATAACTGCCACAACTGCACAGCCCATTCCAAGTAAAACAAGCGTCATATCAAGGGATTTGTCCTTTACAATTGACGATGGGTCAGCGTATGCAAAAGGTGTGACGTATTTTAAGAATTCTGTTTTTTCTGTGATATTGCTTATAAGGTTTGCAAAATACATAAACACTGCAATACCTATTCCCACAGCAATTCCGCCACGTTTTAAAAATGCAGAAATTCCAAAGCAGATAAGTGCTATTTCAATCTGCAAAATAAAATACCCGAGGTGAATAAGCAGAAATTCCTTGGCAGGAACGCTTTCGCCCACAAGCTTTATTGACAAAAATCCCATAGCTGTTACGAAAGCATTAAACACAACAAGCTGAACAACTACTGCCATAAGCTTCTGCAAAACAACACTGCTTCGCTTTACAGGGTGGGTAAGCAGGAATTCTGCTGTGTGGTCTTTTTCTTCCTTTGAAAGCATAGCTATTCCTATAATGGCTGCAAAAAAGCCACCACCCATTCCAAGCATATTTCCACACTCAATTCCATAGTAGCCTATGAGCGTACCGAAATTAAGCTGGTCCATTCCAAAGGCGTCGGAAAATGCTCCCATATTTGAAAAAATATCGCTCATACCTTCCATTTCGCCCTTCATTTCAGGGTAAATTACAATGCACACAACAAGCATAAAGGTTATCGCAAGAGTCCAGATTAAAAATCCCTTTGCACCTTTTTTAAGTTCTTTTAAAAGTACTACCATAAGCTCCCCTCCTATTCATAATAGTGCATAAACACTTCATCAAGGTCAGGCTCTGTAATGGTAAGGTCTGTAATATCCATTTCTGAAAGCTCTCTGATAAGCGTTTTTACTTTTCCGTTATAGAAAAACGAAATGCTGTTTTCACCTACGCTTGAAGGCTTACATCCAAAGCTTTCAGGAAGTGTATTTACACCGTAAAGTGTTATCTTTTTTGCATTTGTCTTTGAAAGGTTATCAATGCTGTCAACAGCAACAATCTTCCCCTGTCTGATAATAGCAGCCTTACTACAATTATTCTGTACCTCCGACAAAACGTGTGACGAGAAAAATACTGTTGCGCCCTCTTTCTGACGGCTATGAAGAAGCTTGAAAAACTCCTTTTGCATAAGTGGGTCAAGCCCGCTTGTAGGTTCGTCCATTATATAAAGCTCAGGTTTGTGCTGCATTGCGCAGACAATTCCCACCTTTTTTCTGTTTCCCAAAGAAAGCTGGTCAATACGCTTTTTTGTGTCAAGTTCAAGGATTTCACAAAGTTTTTTTGCTTCTTCTGAGCAGTCAAGTCCCCTTAGTTTTGCAGAATAGGAAATAAGCTCTCCCACCTTCATATTGTTATAAAAAACAGCCTCCGACGGAAGATAACCGATTTTCTTTAAATATTCTACTGATTTTTCAAGGGGAAGTCCCATCACCTTAGCTTCACCACTATCAGCCTTTATAAGTCCTAAAAGCGTTCTTATAGTGGTGGATTTCCCTGCACCGTTAGGCCCGATAAAAGCAAAGAAATCACCTTCGTTAACCTCAAAGCTGATGTTTTCAACAGCCTTTACCTTTCCGTAGCTTTTACAGAGGTTTTTTATTTCAATAATTTTTTCCATAAGTCCTCCTTAAATCTATTTAGAAAATTTTCTAAATAGATTATAGCACACCTTCCACATATTGTCAATAGTACTTATTAAATTTTTTCAAAACGGTATTTTTGTGTGATTTGTGGGTATTTTTCTCTATCGACCTCCGAATAAAAATCGGTTTCCGGTCTTGCGTAGCATTTTTTATCATCATAAAGTGCCTTATAAATCACAAGGCTTTCTTCTGTTTCGGTATGCATTGCAAAATCAATAACCTGATAAAGATAAATATCAGGATTGTTTGTAATATCGGAAATCTCCCTTTTAAAATGCTTTACAACATCGCCTTTTTCAATTCTTTTCATATAAAAAATCCTCCGTGTTTTTTATGAATATAATTGTATCACACAATTTTAAAATGGTCAAATTCCGTTGACAATTGTAGTGGATAGTGGTATAATATATTAAATATTATTTTGATGAATTACAGGAAGTATTTATTATGGATATCGTAGTTATCGGAAATGGTAAAATAGGTAATAATCTTTGCAATATGCTTGTAAACGAAGGGCACAACGTTACTGTTGTTGACCACAAGGCGTCAGCTATTATAAAAGCACAGAACACTCAGGATTTGATGTGCATTGAAGGAAACGGCGCTACTGCTGTGGTACAAAGAGAGGCAGGCGTCAACAAAGCAGGTCTTCTTGTTGCCACAACACCTTTTGACGAGCTTAATATGTTGTGTTGTCTTATCGCAAGAAAGCTTGGCTGTGAAAAGACAATTTCAAGAGTGAGAAACCCTGAATACTATAATCAGATTGACCTTATAAAAGACGATTTGGGACTTTCGATGGTTATAAATCCTGAAAGAAATACTGCTGACGAAATCAGACGTATTCTTGTTTTTCCATCTGCTGTAAAGGTGGAGGTTTTTGAAAAGGGACGAGTTGAGCTTGTTGAACACGTTATCCCTGAAAACTCACTTATTGCTGATTTAAGCCTCATTGACATATACAAAAAGACAAAACTCAAATTCCTCATTTGTGCCGTTGTAAGAAACGGAGAAGTGTTTATTCCGAGTGGTGACTTTGTACTTAAAGCAGGCGACAGAATTCACCTTGCTGCGTCACACAAGGACATTGAAAGATTCTTCCGTTCAAGTGGTGCTATGAAGGACAAGGTTAAGACGGTTATGATTGTTGGTGGCGGAAAAATCTGTCACTACCTTGCAAACCAGCTTATCAACATCGGAATGAGAGTTAAAATCATTGAACAGGATTATGAGCGCTGTCAGGAACTTGCTGAGCTTATTCCTAAGGCGATTATTATTCATGGAAACGGTGCTGACGAGGACCTTCTTATGGAAGAAGGAATTATGGACGCTGACTCATTTGTTGCACTTACAGGCTTTGACGAGCAGAACATTCTTATGAGCCTTTATGCAAAAAACAACACCGAAACAAAGGTGGTTACAAAGGTCAACGACGAAAGCTACATCAAGCTTGCGTCACAGCTTGGGCTTGACTGTCTTATTTCGCCAAAGCACATTACTTCAAGCAACATTTTAAGCTATGTACGTTCACTTGAAAATACTTCAGAAAGCAATATTGAATCACTTTACAACCTTGTAGGTCACCAGGTAGAGGCTATTGAATTTAAAATTCGTGAAAACATTCCTGACCTTGTGGGAATTCCTTTTAAAGACATTACACTTAAAAAGAATATTCTTGTATGTGCTATCATCAGAAAACGTGATGTTATTATTCCTAACGGTAACGACGAGCTTATGCTTGGCGACTCGGTTGTGGTTGTTACAAAGGAGCATCACATTTCAGACATAAGAGATATTCTCGAATAACAGGAGCTTTTTATGAACAAATCGATAGTTTTTCATTATTTATCAAAGGCACTTCTTATAGGCTCTGCTTTGTTTTTAATTCCGTCAATGGTCAGTCTTTATTACGGTGAAACCCACACTATGCTGATTTTTCTTATAATCGGTCTTGTGGTTGGAATAGTTTCAGTGCCACTTGCAGTAATAAAGCCAAAAAACAAACAGATGTATGCACGAGAGGGACTTGTTATTGTTGCACTTTTGTGGGTTATTTATCCTTTACTCGGGGCTTTGCCGTTTTATTTCAGCGGGGAAATCCCGCACTTCTTTGACGCACTTTTTGAAAGCGTTTCGGGATTTACCACGACAGGTGCTACCATTTTATCAAACGTCGAGGCACTTTCAAAAGGTATGCTTTTCTGGCGTAGCTTTACCCACTGGGTAGGTGGTATGGGAGTACTTGTGCTGATGATTGCAATTCTTCCTTCATCAAACAACGCTATGTATCTTATGCAGGCTGAATGTGCAGGCCCTCAGGTTGGAAAAATCGTACCTAAGGGGAAAAACAGTGCAGCTTATCTTTACATCATTTACGCTGTACTTACAGTTGTAACAATTATACTTCTTCTCATTGGTGGAATGCCTCTTTTTGACAGCGTTTGTCACGCAATGGGTACTGCCGGCACAGGTGGTTTCAGTGTTAAAAATGCAGGAATAGGCTATTACAACTCTGCATACATTGAATATGTTCTCACAATTATGATGATTCTTTTTGGTGTGAATTTCAGCCTTTACTATTTCATTCTCATTAAGAGATTCAAGGACGTATTCAAAAACACCGAGCTGAGAACCTATATCGGAATAATTGTTGTGGCAACAATTCTCATTATGGCAAACATTTATCCACACTATGAGTCACTCGGCGAAAGCTTCAGATATGCGTTTTTCCAGGTAGGCTCGATTATGACCTCCACAGGCTTCGGCACTGCTGATTTTAACGTATGGCCGGCTTTTTCACAGACACTACTTATCATTCTTATGTACATTGGTGCCTGTGCAGGCTCAACGGGTGGTGGCTTTAAGGTACAGAGAGTAATTATTATGTTCAAGAGTGCCCTTAAAAGCATAAAGCAGACCATTCACCCTAAGTCGGTAAACATTGTAAAATCCGAGGACAAGGCTATGGACATCAGCGTTGTTCACGGGGTACACACCTATCTTATCATTTACATTTTCCTGATATTTATTTCGCTGATTATTGTATCTTTAAACGGTGCTGATTTTACTACAAACTTCACATCAGTTACTACTTGTATAAACAACATCGGTCCGGGACTTAATCAGGTCGGCCCTACTGAAAACTTTGGTTTCTTAAACGACCTTTCAAAGGTTGTACTTACCTTTGATATGCTTTTAGGACGTCTTGAATGTTTCCCACTTATCATTTTAATGTCACCGTCAGTATGGCGAAAGAAGAACTTCTGACCAGCGCAGACGCTGGACCCTCCTCGCCTATTTTCTCATTAGCGTGGTACAATGCCTTTGAGTGACGGCGGTTATCGGTTCGCTTGGCGCTCACCTTAATTCGATTTGACAACATTTACTCTCCTTGCTTTATAGCAGGGAGAGTTTTTTACACAAAATAATACTCACTATCGCAAAATCGGTAGTGAGTATTTTTATTTGTGCAATATTAAATTCTCCGACTAATTCCAGTAGTCAGTTTCCTGTGGAAGGTCGATATTCTTAGCTTTGAATACAGGCTCTTTTCCTTCCTTACGCTGTTTTTCGTAGTCCTTTAAGGCTCTTACAGCGTATTTGCTCAGGTAGATAATTACAGGCATATTTATAAGTGCCATACCACCCATAAACACGTCGGCAACATTCCACAAAAGACCTGCTGAAAGTCCTGCGCCCACAAAAATAAGAAGCGATGCGATTATATGATAAGCTGTCATAAACTTCTTCCCAGGGACTTTTCCCATAATGAAGTAAATACATTTGTCAACATAATAGAGGTTTCCCAGAAGTGTTGTGAATGCAAACAAAATCATTGCAACTGTAATAAATATCGGGCCGAATTCACCGAGAGAAGCTTTGAGGGCTGCCTGAATGTAAGGTGCGCCTGAAAGCTTTTCTGACGGCTCAACTCCTGAACACATACACATAAACGCTGTTGCTGAACAGATTAAAACAGTGTCGATAAATACAGAAAGCACCTGAACAAGTCCCTGTTTTGCAGGGTGGCTGATTTCTGCTGATGCAGATGCGTTAGGTGCAGAGCCTACGCCTGCCTCGTTACTGAAAAGTCCACGTTTAATTCCATACATTACGCAGGAGCCACTAAATCCACCAAAAATCGCCTTTATGTCAAATGCCTCCACAAAAATTGTCTTTAAAACATTCGGGAGGGTTGTGATATTCAGACAGATAATCAAAAGTGAAACAAGCACATAAGCTACACCCATAATCGGCACAAGGAAGCTTGTTGCCTTGATAACTCTTTTTCCACCACCAACAAGACAATAAACACATACAACTGCAAGAATAAGTCCGATTATCCAAGGGGAAGTTTTTTCGTTATAAAAGCTGTAAGCTGAAAAAGTTGACTGGAGATTATATGATGCAAGCATATTAAATCCTA
>JAFTNX010000133.1 GCA_017451665.1 Oscillospiraceae bacterium
ACAGACGGTATCGACTATCGTGGACTTACAGTTGAGTCAAACGGTGACAGCATTGCTGTTGCTGACGGTGGAGAAATCCCTGTAACAAATGTACGTCTTGCTTCATCTGCATCAACTCTCACAAAGTTTGCAAGAAGACTTTCTTGCTCATACGAAGCATTCAGAAAGCAGAGAATTGAAGCTTTTGCTGTAATTCTCAAGAACCTCGGTGGAGAAATTTCAAGAGCAGTAAACAAGGCTGCCTGCGACGCACTTATGGCTGACGTTACACCTGCTACAATCTCAGGAAACGCTCTTACATACGGCGAACTTGCTGACTTCTGGGGCACAATGACAAACTACGATATGACAACAATCGTAACAACTCCATCAGCTATGGCTAACATTCTCGCTCTTGAAGAAATGAAGTGCGTAAACTCAACAGGCAAGGTCAAGACACCTTTTGGCGTAAACATCATCAAGTGTGCAAACCTCGCAAACGACGTTGCTATCGGTGTGGACAAGACTGCTGCACTTGAAATGATTTACGGAAGCGACGTTGTAGTTGATTTTGACAAGCTCATTTCAACTCAGTGCGATGAAATTTCTGCAAGCATCACAGTAGGCTTCTCAAAGCTTACAAACGACGCAGTAAAGGCTATTGAAACTGCATAATTTGAATTTATTTAATTTAACTGATTTTTAAAATCGTGGGTGGTGGGTGGGATTTTTTAAGAAAGGAACAGAAAAATGAATTTAAATTTATCAAACATCACTAACCGTTTTTCACAGATTTCGGGAGTATCCGGCGAAGACCTTTCACGCTGTGCTGATTTTATCGCTTATGGGAAGTACACTTTTGAAAAACTCCTTGTTAAAACTCCCTGCGACGAAGAAATTCCTATATGCGAATACTGTGCAGCTTGTTTTGCAAATTACAGCTACGTTTGTGCATTACTTTCGACTCCTGAAAAATACGTTACTGCAAACGGATTACGCAATGCCTCAAAGCCTGAAAGCTCACTTCTTTCATCTGCACGACTTTTAAAAGAGCAGGCACTTGAGTCGGTTTCACACCTGACAGAAAATTCAGGGTTTGTATTTACGGGGGTGTAAAAAATGAAGATAACAGCTGTAAAAGACGCAATTTCGGGGCTTTTAAAGAGTAAAAGCATTTCACTTTACGATGGATTTTCAAATTCAAAGGTAGAAATCACAAAAAACACAGCCTTTATTTATCCTCCGTCTCTTGAAAAAGAAAAAAGAGTGCTTTATCCAAACGGCACTCAGGTTAATGTTTACAGACATTACAGAATTAAGCTTGAAATCACAGGAGAAAGCATTACGTCAGCTTTATGCAGTGACATTTTAAAGCTGATTGACAGCCACAACAGTTTTCACGAGGTTAAGCTTTCAGAGGTGGCAATTTCAAAGGTGACTTCCCTGCCACACTTTTTCGTTTCCTTTACAATAATTGACGACACTCTTGAGGCTTTCACAAAAAAGGAAAACGAAATGCTTTTTAACGGGCTTAGTGTTCACGGATTTATTGACGGCTTTAATCTGGAAAACGACATTTTAACTCCTCAGGTTACGCTTGCTGACGGAAGTGAATATTACGGCACACCAAAATACAGAAACAGGGTTTACACCTTGAAAATCAGATTTTCACCTGCTTTGAGGGAAGGCTTTATTTATTCTGCAAGAAGTGCTGTAAACAGTTCATCAACTGTAAAAATTGACAACACGACCTACAATCTCACACAGGTTTTAAAGGCGCAGATTCTTTCTTCTGACAACTACGAAACAACTGCTACACTTACATTCACCACAGCATAAGGAGGTTTTATGGCAAGTTTAACTCTTACACTTTATTCAAAAACCACCACACACACCCTTACAAAATGCGTAAATCTCCAGTTTGAAAAGGAGCGTTACACTCCTTACACCAAAGCGTCAGGGGTTTTTGTGTGTGAAGAAACACCGGACGAAATCTACAAGGTGAGAATTACCCTTGACTCGGTGGGTATTCACTACGGGCCGGTTGACAGCTTTGAATTTTATAAGGAAAAAGGCATCAGCTATGTGAAATTTTCTTCCCGTGGTTTTTCTATGGGGCTTTCACAAAACCAGCCGAAGCCGGGAATGAATCTGAATGTAAATCTTCAGTCGCTCATTGACGCAAACATCACTGTGCCTTATGTAAGTTGTGAGCAGGATACGGAGGTTGCAAACTACATTTTTGTCAAGGAAACCTCTTCTTTGTGGGACGCTGTTGTAGCCCTTTGTCAGAAAACCGAAGGCAGTTATCCTTACATAGCTGGCGAAAACAAAATTATGTTTTCACAGCCTGCGACTGCCACCCTTGACCTTTCTGCTGAAAAAATTGTAAAGTCAGGAAGTGGGGTACATCTCACAAACGTTATTTCCGATTTTCACATGAAGGACACAGAGGACGAATACAGCTACAACTACACAAACTCCGTAGCGTCGGGCTATGAAATTGTCAGACACAAGTACATAAATCTTGACCGACAGTGGCTTTCCGACCCTGACGGTGGGCGTATGCACAAGGGGTATTTTTCGGGCAAGGGCATCAGGTACGATTTCAGGAAATTTGTTGGCTGTCATTTTGCCGACCTTTGTGAAAAGGTAAAGCTTTCGTCAAGTTCAACCAAGGCAGTTTCAAGGGTTTTGCTTGAATACAACAAAAATGGATTTTTCACAACCCTCTGGTTTTACGTCGACAATTACCAGCGCTGACGCTGGACCCTCCTCGCCTATTTTCTCATTTGCGAAGGTCAATGCCTTTGAGTTACGGCGTGGGTTCGCCTCGCTTAAAGCTCGGCTTAAATAGTGAGAACAAAAGGTTTTTAGTAATTGACAGTTGCAAGCGTTGACGAATGCAATAGCAAGCGTTGACGATTGCAATAGCAATCGTCGGGAGTAAATTTTCTTCGCTGACAATGTCAGCGATTTGAAGTTTTGCGTAGCCAAACTACCAAACCGAAAATTTCTCCCAGTTTGTTGCGTTCAGGTAAATAAGCGAAAAAAACTCACTATCGACATAATCGGTAGTGAGTTTATTTTCTGTCTTATAAAATCCGTTGCCGAAGGCAACACCTTAATTGTCAATTGTCCATTGTCAATTGTCAATTTTATATATTATTCTTCTGTTTCAGTTACAGCTTCTGTTGTTTCTGTATTTTCTGCATTTTCAGCAACAATTTCCTCAGCCTTTTCGGTTTCATCATCAGCGTCAATATCAGCCTCTGTGATTTCCCCTCTCATAAGCTTATAGAAGTTATCACCGTCAATCTTTTCGTACTTCATAAGGTACTTAGCGATAAGGTGAAGCTCATTCATATGCTCATTAAGAATATCTTCAGCCTTGACAAATGCGTCCTCAATTATGCTACGGATTTCAGCGTCGATTTCAGCAGCAACATTTTCGCTGTATGAATTTCCGCTTGTATAATCTCTTCCCAAAAATACCTGATGCTGGTCGTTTCCATAAACAACAGGACCGAGTTTTTCAGAGAAGCCGTATCTCATAACCATACTTCTTGCAGTTGAAGTAGCTCTTTCAAGGTCGTTAGATGCGCCAGTTGAAATATCATCAAGAATGAGTTTTTCAGCAACTCTACCACCAAGAAGAACAACAATATTTTCATTCATCTCGTTTTTGCTTACATAAGCCTTATCCTTTTCAGGAAGGCTCATTGTAAATCCACCTGCGTGGCCTCTTGGGATAATTGAAACCTGATGCACCTTATCCTGTGACTTACAGTAGTAGGTACAAAGTGCGTGACCACCTTCGTGGTAAGCTGTAAGCTTCTTTTCCTCAGGTGTAACAACCTTTGATTTCTTTTCCGGACCTGCGATTACCTTAATTGAAGCCTCTTCCATATCAGCCTTTGTGATAGCCTTCTTATTCTTTCTTGCAGCAAGAAGTGAAGCTTCGTTAACAAGGTTTTCAAGGTCTGCACCGGTAAATCCGACAGTTGACTGTGCGATAGTTTTAAGACTAACGTCAGGAGCAAGTGGCTTATTTCTTGTATGAACCTTAAGAATTTCTTCTCTGCCCTTAACGTCAGGATAGCTTACTAAAATCTGTCTGTCAAAACGTCCAGGTCTTAAAAGTGCCGAGTCGAGAATATCCGAACGGTTTGTAGCAGCCATAACGATAATTCCCTCATTACCTGTAAAGCCGTCCATTTCAACAAGAAGCTGGTTCAAGGTCTGTTCTCTTTCGTCGTGACCACCGCCGAGGCCTGCACCTCTCTGACGTCCCACAGCGTCGATTTCGTCAATGAATATGATAGCAGGAGCATTTTTCTTAGCCTGTTCAAACAAATCTCTTACTCTTGATGCACCTACGCCGACGTACATTTCCACAAAGTCAGAACCTGAAATTGAGAAGAACGGAACGCCTGCCTCCCCTGCAACTGCTCTTGCAAGGAGAGTTTTACCTGTACCAGGAGGGCCCTGGAGCAAAACGCCCTTAGGAATTCTTGCACCGATTGAGCTATACTTTTTAGGATTTTTAAGAAAATCAACGATTTCCTGAAGCTCTTCCTTTTCTTCGTCGGCACCAGCCACGTCGTCAAAGGTAGCTTTCTTTCCCTGTGAAAGATGTTTATTGGCATTAGCCTTACCAAAGCTACCGATTTTTCCACCACCGGCAGACTTCATAGTAAACACAAAGAAGAAAATCATAAGTCCTATAAGGATAAGTGTCGGAAGCATACTGAGCCACAAGCTGTTGTCCTTGATTTTAATAAGGTTATACTTAAGCTTTGCGTCAGGGTTTTCAGCGTTATAGCGCTGACGGTAGTTTGCACCATCAATTCCCAGAACTTCCTCAACGAAAAGTGAAACATTAGGCACATTATACTTATGAAGTTTATCGTCTTTTCCTTCGCCCTTAAGCTTATACTCAAGCTCACCTGTGCCCAAATCAAATTCGTATTCGGAAACCTTAAGGTCATCAAAATATTCCATCACCGTTGAATAGGTGACATCATCATTTTTTGAAGTGAGATGTGTAAGTGCATACACAAGTCCGAATATAATTATCGCCGATATAGCAAGGTATATCAGCAGGCTTTTACCTCCACTTTTTTTCAATAAATCACAACCTCTCTTTAATCTTACGGATTTCTCCAGACAAGCTAAAATTCTAACACATCATTGTGATAAACAAATGATAATCAGTTTTCACAAATGAAAAGCACTCTTTTTGTTTTATCGTCAATTTTACATCTTTCGGCACAGCCAGCGCCCTCAACAAAGACAACGCCTTCTTCGTCAGCCAGAACCACACGGTTTTTTCGTGTTTTTTCGTCAAAAAGCGACGAAAAGAGTTTCTTTACGGTTGATGTAAAATCTCTGTTTACAAGCTGAATTTTATCCCCTTCGTTTCTTCCTCTCAGGGTAGCTTTTCCTATTATTTTATCACAATCCATCACATTGTTTGTGAAATTTTTATTAACGTTAGCTATACTCAGAATTTCCACTTTTATTTTTCTGTCAAAAATTTCGTAAAGGCTTATATTTTCGTTGATTTCTACTGATTTCACGAAATTTTCGCAGTTATTATCGTTTTTTTCGCAAATGAGGGTATCATTTTTACACACAAAATAGGTATTTCCCTTAGGATTTATTTTACCCCCGTTTTTACAGATATTATCAAGCTCCAAAACACGTTCTCTGGAAGTTTCTACATCATTGACGTTAAGAATCTTCCCGAAAACACGGTGTTTTACAGTTAATGGCAAGTCATTTAACTTTACAGCGTTATAACTATTTTCTTCGTTTAATTTTACCTTGCAGAAGGCATCATCAGCGAGTTTTTCAAGGTAAGCAGAGTCCTCGCTGACATTATCACGAAATCTCTTATAGTTTTCTAAAAAGTTTTCGTTAATTTTAAGAAATTCAGGCAACAGATTATGTCTGATTTTATTTCTTGTATAGTCGTCGGAGTTATTTGTTGAGTCGGTAACGTAGGATTGGTTTTGTTCCTTAAGGAAGATTTCGATTTCCACACGGGTGACATCAGCAAGAGGTCTGATGAAATTATCTCTGACAAGAGGAATTCCACAAGCGCCCTTAAGTCCCGTACCTCGTGAAAGGTTAAAAAGTGTAGTTTCCACGCAGTCGTTAAGGTTATGGGCAGTAGCCACCTTACCATTTATTTTTTCAAAAAACTGATAGCGCAGTTCCCTGGCAGCTGTTTCGGTAGAAAGTCCTGTTTTTTGAGCATATTCCAGAACATCAACGTGGCAGACATCAAGTGGGATATTATTTTTTTCGCAGAAATCCTCACAGAATTTCATATCCCTATCGCTTTCCTCGCCTCTTAAGTGGTGGTTTACATGCACAGCCTTAACCTCATAGCCAAGCATTTTAAGGGCAAGGGCAAGGGCTACCGAGTCAGCGCCACCTGAAAGTGCGGTAGTAATCTGTTCGCCGTTTTTCAGCATATTAAATTTTCTGATTGTTTCCTTTACCTTTAAAAGCACAAATTTCTCCTTTTAAATGCCGTGGCGTGGGTGCGACTCGTCGCACCTTTCGCTTTACGCCCGAGGGCGTAAAGCAATCAAGCGATTTGCCAAAAAGCAAATCGCTGCGCCACGGCTAATCCTCGCCGAAACGTTTAACGAACTCTGAAAGAGCCTCGTCGTTTTTGAATGAAATCTTGACAGTTGCGCTTCCGTCCTTGTTTTTAGAAACGGAAACCTTCTGACCAAGAGTCTGTTTAAGTGAAATCTCAACCTCGCTGTAATAAGCAGGCTTTTTGAAAAAGTCCTCGTCAGCTGCCTTGACCTTTACTTTTCCCTCAAGAACTTCCTTAACCTTTGAAACAAGCTGCTCGGTCTGTCTTACAGAAAGCTTTTTAGCCACAACTTCCTTTGCGATTTCAAGCTGTTTTTCGCCATCTTCAATTCCTAAAATCGCCTTGCAGTGACCTGTTGAAAGCTCGCCGTTTTTGAGCATTTCCTTTACCTCGTCGCTTAAGTCTAAAAGTCTTAAAGAGTTTGTTACAGTTGAACGGGATTTTCCCACAACCTGCGCAACCTCAGCCTGTGTCATTTCAAAATCATTCATAAGTCCCTGATAGCCAAGTGCTTCTTCAAGAGGGTTCAAATCCTCTCTCTGAAGGTTTTCAATAAGGGCAATCTGGGCAGTTTCC
The DNA here is from genome assembly GCA_017451665.1 of Oscillospiraceae bacterium. GTDB lineage: Bacteria > Bacillota > Clostridia > Oscillospirales > Ruminococcaceae > JAAZZIT01. The sequence continues at coordinate 7,175 of JAFTNX010000133.1, forward strand.
TTTTCGGAAAGCTCCTTGATTACAGCAGGAATTTCAGAAAGTCCTGCCATTCTTGCAGCCCTCCAACGTCTTTCACCTGCAACTATCTGGTAGTTTCCGTTTGAAAGAGGTCTTACAAGAATAGGCTGCAAAACGCCGTGCTGTCTTACTGAATCAGCAAGAGTAACAATTGCGTTTTCGTCAAAATGAGTACGAGGCTGATTCTTGTTAGGCTCAACCGTAGAAATTCTCAGCATGACGTTACCCTTTGCTTCTTCCTCCACGCTGTTATCGTTAAACAGGAAATCCATTCCCATTCCAAGTTTTTTCTTTGCCATTTTTTATCTCCTATGTATTAAAATCCGTCGGAATATCCGACTGTAAGTTTTTTATGACAATTGTCAGTTACAAAAACACTTTTTATATGTTTTTTCTTTTTAAGGCGAACCTTAAGTGAGCCGATGACCGCCGTCACTCAAAAGCATTATCCCTCGCAAATGAATAAATAGGCGAGGAGGATGCAAACATATTGTTTGCTTACTCCTGACGGTTTGTTGTATCAAGGTTTGTAAAGAGGGTGTATTCGCCAATCCACGCAAGCTTTACTGTGCCTGTTTCACCGTGACGGTTTTTAGCAATAATACATTCAGCAATTGCAGCCTTGTCGGTATTTTCACGGTCGTAATAGGCATCTCTGTACAAGAAAAGAATAAGGTCAGCGTCCTGCTCGATAGAACCAGATTCTCTCAGGTCTGAAAGCATAGGACGTTTGTCGTCACGTTTTTCAGAGCTTCTCGCAAGCTGTGAAAGTGCAATAACAGGAACGTTAAGCTCCTTAGCCATAAGCTTTAACTGACGGGTGATTTCCGAAACTTCGTTTACACGGCTTGAATGCTTATTTGGGGATTCCATAAGCTGGATATAGTCCACAACAACAAGTCCGAGATTTTTCATTCGTCTTAGCTTTGCCTTCATCTGTGGAACTGTAATACCTGCTGTGTCGTCAATATAAATCGGAAGTTTGCTAAGCACGTCAGCACCCTGCGCCAGCTTAACCCAGTCGTCCTGGTCAATCTGTCCCGAACGCAAGGAATGGCTGTTAACCATACTTTCGGAAGAAAGCATACGGGAAACAAGCTGTTCCTTACCCATTTCAAGGTTAAAGATTGCAACAGATTTTTTATTTCTCTTGCAGGCATTTGTAGCAAGGTTAATAGCAAAAGCAGTTTTACCCATACCAGGTCTTGCACCGATTACAAGCAGGTCGGAATTATTAAGACCTGTTGTAACATTATCAAGCTGTGTAAATCCCGTTTTTGCGCCGGCATACTTTTCCTTATTCTCGCCACTGAGCTGTCCCAATCTGCTCATTGTGTCGATAAGCACCGAGTCAATTCTTGCAAGTCCGTTTGACGCTTTTCCCTGTCTTATATCAAAAATCTTCTGTTCTGCGCTGTCAAGGAGGTTTGTAGCATCAACAGTACCCTCTGTGGCGTTGTGAATAATTTCATTTGCCGCATTTATAAGTGCTCTGAGATAGAATTTCTCCTCAACAATCTTACAATAGCTTTCGATATTTGCAACAGACGGAATAGCTTCCATAAGACCTTTTAAATAGGTCTTTGCCATTGCAGAGGTTTCAAAAATACCAAGTGCAACAGACTCATTCAAAACGGTAATCAAATCGGCTGTCTGGCCGTTTGAAAACATTCGCATAAAGATAGCAAAAAGTTCTCTGTGCTGTTCCTTATAAAAGCTTTCAGGCTTTAAGTATTCCATAACCACCGGCAAAGTGGACGGCTCAAGGAGTATTCCACCGAGGACTGTCTGTTCAGCTTCCAAGCTGAAAGGCAACTCTCTGCCTGAAAAGTCGTTAGTCAAATTAAGTTCCACTTAAATCTTCCTTTACTGAATTATTCTTCAATAACCTTAATTTTGATTGAGCAGGAAACGCCCTGGCTCATTTTGATAACTGCTGAAAAGTCACCGAATGACTTGATTTCGCTGTTAAGATTGATTTTCTTTTTATCAACTGAAATATTGTAGCTTTCCTTGATTTTGTCTGAAACTGTTGAAGCAGTAACTGCGCCGAAGAGCTTACCGCCCTGACCAGCCTTTGACTTAACTACGATTTCCTTGCCCTCAAGAGCCTTAGCGATTTCAAGGTTTTCAGCCTTTTCAACATCAAGCTTGTGCTGTGCTGAATCTTTTTTGCCCTGAAGGTCGTTTAAATTCTTAGGTGTAGCCTCGAGAGCCATACCTCTTGCAATAAGGAAATTTCTTGCATATCCGTCGGCAGCGTTAATGATGTCCCCTGCCTTACCTGAGCCTTTTACGTCTTTTAAAAGAATTACTTTCATAGTTTTTTACTCCTTTGTGTGTATTTCAAATTATAAGTTATATAAATTTTAAAGTTTTGGGTCAAGCCTTTTTCAAAAGGCTTGTGGGGTTGAGGGGCAACGCCCTCATCGCCCGTCGCAACGGGCGAAATTCCCTGTTCAATAAAGCGTTTTTTGGAAGGGTGTCAACTTGCGACAGCAAGTTGTGGGAAACCTTTTTCAAGTAAAAAAGGTTTCCTCTTGGGTGATTAAACACAATTCTCCTCAAAAAGGTGCCAGTGGCACGTTTTTGACAAGGCGTTATTTTTTGGATTTAGTTTTATTTCTCGCAAGGTTATCAAGATGCTCGTCAATAGCCTGGAAAACCATCTGCTTTACATTTGTAAGAGTGGATTTAAGCTGTGCCCCTGCCATTGTAGCGTGGCCACCACCACCAAGTGCTTCCATAATAACCTGAACATTGAATTTGCCCATACTTCTTGCAGAAACGTTAATTGTTCCACCCTCTTCATAAAGAACGAATGATGCGTCAACTCCGTTAATCCCAAGAAGCTCGTCGGCTGCCTGTGGGGCTGCAACTCTCATTGCCTGGCTTGTTGCTCTTGCAGTAGCAATAGCACAGCGTTCATAAACCTCACAGTTTGTAATAAGCATCGACTTCTGCTGATAGGTATCGATTGAATTTGAGAAAAGCTTTTTAACAGAAACTGTATCTGCCCCTGCAAGTCTTAAATATGCAGCAGCTTCAAAAGTTCTTGCACCTGTTCTCATTACAAAGTTCTTGGTATCAAGCATAATACCTGCTAAAAGTGCCTCAGCCTGACAAGCTGTCAGTTTAACCTTATCCCCAAGGTACTGCACAAGCTCTGCAACCATTTCTGAAACTGATGAAGCCTGTGGTTCGTGGAAGAAAATAACAGCGTCGTCGATATGCTTGACCATTTTTCTATGGTGGTCGATAACAACAACCTTTTTAGCTGCCCTATAAACCTCATAGCTATCAAGAAAGTCAGGGTTATGGGTATCAACAACAATAACAATTGATGTATCGTCCATTTTCATAAGAGCCTGAGTTGGTGTTATATACATATCAGGGCTATCGTTCTTTTCCACATAGTCGATAAGTGAGCGTGCAAGGTTTCTTTCCCTCTCAACCACAACATAAGCCTCGTTACCCATTGAGCGTACTGCTGCACAAAGGCCGGTAGCTGAGCCGATACTATCCATATCGCCGTTTTTATGTCCCATAACGAAAACTGTTCCGTTTGTGGAAATAAGGTCAGTAATTGCGTTAGCGATAATTCTTGTTTTAACCTTAGTCTGTTTTTCCATACCCGTTGAAACGCCTCCGAAAAATTCAAAGCCGTTATCGGTTTTAACAGCAACCTGGTCGCCACCTCGTCCAAGGCACATATCAAGTCCCTGTCTTGCATACTTTTCGCTTTCGGAAAGATTTTTTGAGCAATGTCCCACGCCGATTGAAATTGTCAGGTGACCTCTTTCGCCGACCTGAATTTCTCTTGCCTTATCAAGGATAGGAAATTTACTTTTAATCATCTGTGAAAGGTATCTTTCCTCAACAACCACCATAAACTTATCGGAAGAAATCTTTCTTGCGATACCTGTTGTTGATTCAACGAAATTTTCAATAAGCTTTTCGATTTCTACAACGGTATGTGATTTTTCGCTTTCCTTAGCGTTCTGCAAAAGCTCGTCATAGTTATCGATTGTAATCATCATTACAGTCTGGCGTGACTGGTTATATTCAAATTCCAGCTCAACCATTTTTGTAATATCGTTAAGATAGAGAAGTGTAAGCTTCCCGTCATTTGTTTCGTTTACAAGTCCGTGAACACGATAGAATTTATCATTAACATGAACAAGGCTTCCCTTTTCGGAAAGGATTTTTCCCAAATCAAATTCAAATATCTCGCTGATTTTTTTGCCGAAAGGTTCATTTCCATCAAGCACCGTTTTATCAAAAAGCATATTTGTCCATACGATTTCGTCATTATCGTTTATGATTACAGCAGGTGCAGGAAAATTATAAAGTGAATCTCTTTGTGAAGTTGTAAGGCTTTTTGCAAACTTTGATACATTTCTCACATATCTTCTGCTTGCTATAAAAAGCAGTACGGTAAGTCCTATTGCTGAAAAAACAGCTATTGCAAGCAATATTGCGCCCAGTGTTTCATTTTGTGGTGACATATAAAGAAGCACTGATGAAGCTACGCCACACAAAGCAACCACTGCAAAAAGCACATATATTGCTATTGAATATTTCCCCTTCATTATGTATTTATCCTTTCCATAAAAATCTGAGTGCCGTCGTGGTTTAGTTCAAAACCTCCATAATTATCGGAAGTATCATAGGACTTCTCTTTGTTCTTGCGTAGATATAGTCCGAAATACTATCCTTCATCTTTGTCTTGATTGCATTCCACTCGTGAACATTACTATCAAGGCAGGTCTGCAAAGCCTTTTGTGCAAGCTGTTTTGCCTGTTCCATAAGCTCTTCGCTTTCTCTTACATAAACAAATCCTCTTGAAACCATATCAGGTCCTGAAAGAATTTCCCCTGTATTTCTGTTTACTGTTGCAACAGCGATAATAAGTCCGTCCTGTGCAAGATGTTTTCTGTCACGAAGAACGATTGCACCTACGTCACCTACTCCAAGTCCGTCAACAAGCACTGCCCCTGCCTGCACCTGACCTGTTATCTTCATATCAACGCCGTCAGACTCAATAACACTTCCAAGTCCACCGATAATAATATTCTCGGCAGGAATACCGATACTCTCGGCAAGTCCCTTACTCTTTGAAAGATGTTTATATTCACCGTGAACAGGGATAAAGAATTTTGGTTTTGTAAGGCTTAAAATAAGCTTAAGTTCCTCCTGGCAAGCGTGTCCTGAAACATGCACGTCATACATAGCCTCATATACAACAGTTGCGCCTGATTTCATAAGTTCGTTTACAACCTTTGTAACAAACTTTTCGTTTCCAGGGATAGGAGTTGCAGAAATAATAATAAAGTCATTCGGAGTTATAGAAACCTTTCTATGCTCATTCATAGCCATACGGGTAAGGGCTGACATAGGTTCGCCCTGGCTTCCCGTAGTAACAAGAACGACCTTTTCAGGTGGGTATCTATCGGCAAGGTCGATATCTATAAAAATATCCTGCGGGCATTTCAGATAGCCAAGCTCAATACCCTTTCCGATAACATTGACCATACTTCTGCCGGAGATTGCAACCTTTCTGCCACTTTTTACTGCGTTGTCAACAATCTGCTGTACTCTATGGATATTTGAGGCAAAGGTAGCGATGATAATACGTCTTCCCTCAGCCTGTGAGAATAATTTTTCAAAGCTTTCGCCGACCTTTTTTTCACTCATTGTAAAGCCGGGTCTTTCGGCATTTGTAGAGTCAGCCATAAGCGCAAGCACACCTCTGCTACCAAGTTCAGCAAAGCGTGCAAGGTCGATAATTTCACCTTCGATAGGTGTATAGTCAACCTTAAAGTCGCCTGTATGGACAAGCACTCCCGCAGGGGTATGGAAAGCCATTCCCACAGCGTCAGGGATTGAATGGTTTACTCTTATAAATTCAACAGCCATACAGCCGAATTTTACTGTTTGTTTCGGGGTGACAACATTTAGCTTCACCGAGCCTAAAAGTCCGTGTTCAGCAAGTTTTCCATCGATAAGTCCGATTGTAAGTCTTGTTCCATAGACAGGCACATTGACTTTCTTTAAAAAATACGGAAGTCCACCGATATGGTCCTCGTGGCCGTGGGTGATAACAATTCCTCTTATTCTGTCGATATTCTTTTCTGCATAGGAATAGTCAGGAATAACAAGGTCAACACCCAGCATTTCAGCGTCAGGAAAAGCGATACCACAGTCAACCACGATAATATCGTTAGCGCACTCGATAAGTGTAAAGTTCTTTCCGATTTCGTTAAGTCCACCAAGTGGAATAATCTTGACAGGAGTCTTTCTTCTTGGCTCTCTCTTTGTTTCCTTTTTTGTGGCAGTTTTTATCTGGGAATTTTTCTTTATTGTTTTTCTTTCTTCTGTATTTTTAACTGCTTTAGCAGGCTTTTTTGTTTCCTTGAGGTTTGCAGTTGTTTTTGTTGATTTTGGTTTGAGTGTTTTTTCCTCAGAAATTTTTCTGCCCTTTATTTTCGGGGCTTTTGAAGTCTTTATCGTAGACAAATCCCTTTTAGTCTGTTCGATAGTAATAAGGTTTGTAAGTCCGTCTGTCGGCACTGTTATTTTAGTCTTTTTCATAGTTTTTTAGTGTTTAAAACTCCTTTCGATAATTTTTACGATTTCATTGTAGTTTTTCGGGTGGGTTTGAAAGAAAAAAGGTGAAATAACCCGAAAATTTCCCGTCATCAAGAGGGTAAAATGCATTGTTTTTACGAAACATAAACAGTTAAATTTATTATACTACTTTTTATAAAGATTGTCAATGCAAACGTGACGTAATCAAGAGGTTTATTCTTACAAACAACGCTCTGTCAAAAACGTGCCACTGGCACCTTTTTGAGAGTAGTGTGTTTACAACTTCTACAAGGAACCTTTTTTACTTGAAAAAGGTTCCATCACAAATAACGATGGCTCGTTATTTGCTCCCCTCCAAAAAACGCTTTGTGGCACAAGGGGATTTCGACCGTTGCGACGGTCGACCAAAGGCTCTGCCTTTGGAATTCGCAAGCTTTGAAAAGCTTGACCAAACTTTTTAAATCTTTGGCAGATACCAAAATGATGAGGGTTATTCCTACTCTTGAATTGTCAATTGTCAACTGTCAATTGTCAATTGTTTCAGGCTTTGTTCTATTTCGTCGCAGAAGGCTGTGGCTGTTTCTGCGTTAAGGGACTGGGCATAGATAAGATACCCCTTTGAATTTTTAACCGGTCTTACCACTGCCTTTGAATTATTATCAGGGCTGTTTATGGTTGTGACGGTTATATTTTTCGGAGGTTCGGTAACTGCCACAAAGCGTTTTGTTGTATAAAATTCAGGCAGGTCCTGTGACAGCTTTTTAAGGGACATTTTATTCTGTTGCATAATCGAAACTATTTTTGCACAGAGAAAAAGCGGGTCCGAAACAAAGAGATTTTCGCTTTCGCCTGCTATTTTTCGTGGGATTTTTTCCTGCTTATTTCCGTTTACACCATATCTGAAAACCTCGCCTGACATTCCCTTGGAAACCTCTTCGCAGGCGTCAGGGAATGTTTCAGGAAGGGCGATATTCTTACCTGACGCAAGGTGGAATTTCACAGCGATAAGTGTTAATTTTTCACGGAAAATATAGCCTGTTTTTTCGCTGTAAGCTGAAATTCCCTCGTCTGTATTATTTATATGGAATGTGACGGTTTCGCCGTTAACGTCGTTTCTATGGTGAAAAAGTTTATCGGCAAGGTGGGCTATTCTCTCGTCGGAAGTACGGACACGGACATTCAGCCCTGAGAAGCGTGGCGGGATAATTTTTGAAAGCTGTGAAAGGTAAAGCTGTGAGAAAACATCGGCGTTTTTGCTTTCCCCGAAATCGGTGCTATTTGAATTACGAAACAGCTTGAAATTAAGGTTTTCCTCGATGGTTGTTTCAAGATGTTGAGGGATTTTTAGTCCTCCCTTTGAAAAAAGTCTGAGGGTTGTTTTAAAATCCACAGACACCTCAATGCCCACAGCTGTGTCGGTTTTATCCATAGCGAAGTAAATTTCCCCTCTTGTGGCGTTGTTCATTCGCCACACATTTACACCTGCCGACGCAAGTCCCGACGCTATCGCATCAGCAAGGAAGGTAGCTGATTTTTTGCCGTTTGAAGTAAGAAAAACAGTGTTCCCCACATCAAGGGCGGATGCAACAGCCGAGCCGAACATTGCACAGAAATAAGGGGTTACAAAGCCCTGAAGGTCACAGATTGCACCGTCGTCATCAAAATTTATCACTCCGTCAGTGTAAAGGGAAACATCTTCACAGACGGTTATTTGTGGGGAAATTCGCTTTCCGCTATGGATTTTTACGCCCTCTTCAATTGTTGTATCGTTGCCGATAGTTGTTTTTGCACCTATTACGCTCATTTTCTTTAATGTCGCTCCTTTCAGAATGTTTACCCCTCTGTCAACCAAAGCATTATCAAGGTTTGATTTATCGCCGATTGTGACGTTTTCACCAACAACTGTTCCTTTCAGATAACAGCCCTCGCCTATGGTTGTGTTGTCGCAAAGGACTGTTCCACTATCAAGGACGGTACCTCTCCCCACGGTGGTATTTTTACCCACAAAAACCGGTGGGATAATGGTCACGCCTCGAAGGAGTTTCCCCGACTTATTAAAATACCCCTGTGAAATTTCAGGTGTGTTTTCGTCGTATTCTAAAACTTCCGAAAGAGCAGTTTTATTCACAAGAAGCAGGTCGGCAGGCGTTTTTATATCAAAGCTTTCCGAAGTATCTGAAACGCCCATTGATGTGGGGTTTAATTCCACAAGCTCGTCCATTGATGTGATTTTGGTTTCAAGAGGGATTGACGCTATAATTTCCTGAGATAAAATATACACCCCTGTATATGAAAAATCTGTCGAAGGCACTGACAAAAGCTCAAATGGGTTTTGTATATGGGTTTTTACCAAGGCTGTGAGGGGGGAGTTTGTTTTTTTATGGATTTTACGGAGTTTTTCGAAGGTGTAAAAGTGGTTGCCTTTACACTCTGTAACGAGCATTTCCCCACCCTGCCAGGCTCTTCTGATGACTTTCGGGGTATCTTCATCGGAGGTGAAAATCTTTATAGGGTAGACTGCTGAAAGTTTTTCGGTAAGTGGGAGGAGTTCGCCTGCGTTTTTGGAAATTGTCACGGTAATCTGGGTGATGCCTGCCTTCTGGAGTCTGATTATGGTATGCTCCAGAATGGATTTTCCCAAGATAAAACAGCCTGCTGTGTTTCTTCCCTCAAAAAGTGGTGAAAGAGTTTTGGTTTTTTTGTTACAAATAATTACTGCCTGCATAAAATTCTCCTTTTTTATATGGTTTATGTAATTATTGGAAGGATTTTGTGGTTTTATTCAGGCGTGTGGGGGTGGGTTGACAAAACGGGCTTTGTGTTGTATAATTGTAAATTGGATTGGTATTTGTATACCTAATTTCATTGAAAGGAAAATTGAAATGTCATTAAAGAAACGTATAGTTGCTGCTTGTGCTGCTGTTATTATGGCCTGCTCACTTGTAGGCTGTGGCAACAAGACAGGCTACATTATGAAAACTGATGGTGAGGAAATGGCAAGTGGTGTTTACATCAGCCTTATGCTTACCGAATACACAAATCAGCTTTACACTATTTATTACAGCGGTGGAGAGCTTGCTGACAGCTTTGAAAAGCAGAAGGTGGGCGACCAGCTCATGAGCGAATATCTTGAAGAATACGCTTACAACACCTGCCTTGAGATTTACGCTGTTGAAAAGAAGTGTAAAGAGCTTGGAATTGAGCTTTCTGATGAAGAAAAGGAAGAAATCGACGACGCTGTAAATAGTGCGTGGGACGCTAACAAGGATTTCTATGAGGAAATGGGAATTTCAAAGGACTCATTAAAGAGAATTCAGAATTTCTCATACCTTACAACAAATCTTTTTGAAGGTCTTTACTACGAGGGTGGCGTTGAAGAGGTTAAGCTTGATGAAATCAAAACTTATGTCAAGGACAACATGCTGAGATACAAGATGATTTACATCAAGAATGACGCTGATGACCAGGAAGCTGCTAAGAAAATGAGCGAAAAGTACATGGGTTATGCTGAAGATGGCAAGACTATGGACGAGCTTATTGAAATGTACGAGGAAGAAACTTCTGACGAGAAGGACGAAACTTCTACTGATACTGAAGAAGACAAGAAGGAAGATACTTCTGCTGACGCTGAAGAAGGCACTACTGAGGACGAAAAGACCGAAGAAGATGCTACAACAGAAGATGACAAGACAGAAGAAGACACTTCAACAGAAGATGACAAGAAGGAAGAAGATTCTGAGGAAGAAGAAAAGGACGATACTTCTGACGACAAGACTGAATCTGATGAAGAGGAAGAGGAAAAGACACCTTCTGAGCTTGAAAGCGAAAAGTATCCTAACGAATACGTTCGTGACAAGACAGGTTTTGAGGGCGACAAGTTCATTGAGTTTATAGCAGGTCTTGAATACGGAAAGATTTCTTCATACAACGACGACAACGGTTATTACATTGTTGAACGTCTTGACATGAGCGAAAGAACTGAGTTTGCAGAAGCAAACAAGGAAAGCCTTATTTCAGCTATGAAAACTGAAACTTACGAAACACTCATCAAGTCACTTTGCGACGCTGTTGAGGTTTCCAAGAACGAAAAGTCATTTGACCGTTACAACGCTCTTGATGTTTTTGAACGTCAGGACAAGTGGTATGAAAAGAACGCTGAATAATTAAAATAAAAGCACGGTACAAAACACCGTGCTTTTATTGTTTTCAAGAGAAAAAGAAAGCCTCTCTAATTTAAAGTGAGTGGTCATAAAGAATTATTACACGGACTTATTGAGAAAAACCCTTTTGAAAAAGGGTTATTTCTCAAACTCTTTTCCTAAAACTTTCAAATTAAAATCCCATATAGGGCTCAAA
>JAFTNX010000134.1 GCA_017451665.1 Oscillospiraceae bacterium
GTAAAAGGTTTCCCATACTTCACAAAAAACGCTTTGTTGAATAGGGAATTTCGCACTCTGCGGAGTGCGACCAAAGGCGTTGCCTTTGGAAACCCAGCCTTGCTTGTTTTTTGTAAAAAAATTCGAGCATTGCGAGAACAAGGCTATGCCTTATGAAAAGCTTGACCAAACTTTTTATACTTTGGCATGTAACAAAAAAAGAGCAGGAAAAATCCTGCTCTTAATTTTTATCTTTATAAACCTCTGCCTTCACTCTTTAAGACGAGTTTAAACGAGGCGATAACCGCCGTCACTCAAAGGCATTGACCTTCGCAGATTTATAAATAGGCGAGGTCGGTGAAACCGTCAGGGTTTCATAGTAAGTGAAATTCTCTTTCTCTTTACGTCCACGTCAAGGACTTTTACCTTTACAATATCGCCCACCTTAACAACCTCCATAGGGTGCTTGATATAACGATTTGTCATCTGTGAGATGTGAACAAGGCCGTCCTCGTGAACACCGATGTCAACAAATGCACCAAAGTCGATAACGTTTCTTACAGTACCCATAAGCTCCATACCGATTGTAAGGTCCTTGAGTTCCATAACGTCACCACTTCTCATAAGTGGCTTCGGAAGTTCATCTCGTGGGTCACGACCAGGTTTTACAAGCTCCTTGACGATGTCCTTAAGTGTAGGAACACCTACGCCGATTTCGTCAGCCAGCTTTGTGAAGCCTGTTTTTTCTGTCTTTTCAGAAAGGTCAGTAAGCTTGCCTGCGTTAATGTCCGAAAGGGAATAGCCACACTTTTCTAAAAGTGCCTTTGCAGCGTCGTAGCTTTCAGGGTGAACAGAAGTGTTGTCCAGAGGGTTTTTGCCGTCACGGACTCTCAAAAATCCTGCACACTGTTCGTATGCCTTAGCACCCAGCTTTGAAACCTTGAGAAGCTGTTTTCTGTCGGTGAATGCGCCGTTTTCTTCACGGTATTTAACAATATTCTTGGCAACGCCGGCGTTAATTCCTGAAATGTATGAAAGCAGGCTGTGGCTTGCTGTGTTAAGGTCAACGCCTACGTTATTTACGCAGTCCTCAACAACCCCTGAAAGTGCCTCGTCCATACGATTTTTTGGCATATCGTGCTGATACTGACCTACGCCAATTGCCTTAGGGTCGATTTTTACAAGCTCAGCAAGTGGGTCCTGCAAACGTCTTGCAATTGAAACAGCACTTCTCAAAGAAACGTCGTATTCAGGGAATTCCTCAGCTGCAAGCTTTGAAGCAGAGTAAACAGATGCCCCTGCCTCTGAAACTACCATATAGCTTACCTTTTCAGGAATCTCTTTAAGCATATCAGCAACAAAAGCCTCAGATTCACGGCTTGCAGTACCGTTACCGATAGAAATTGTAGTTACGTTGTGCTTTCTTATAAGTGCAACAAGCTTTTTCTTTGCCTCTTCGATTTTGCTCTGAGGTGGGGTAGGGTATACAACAGTTGTGTCAAGGACTTTACCTGTTCCGTCAACAACTGCAATTTTACAGCCTGTTCTGTAAGCCGGGTCAAGACCAAGTGTAACGCTGTTTTTGATTGGTGGCTGCATAAGTAACTGTTTTAAGTTGTCGCCAAAAACCTTGATTGCCCCTTCGCAGGCTTTAGCAGTAAGTTCACTTCTGATTTCTCTTTCAATTGAAGGATAGATAAGACGCTTATAGCTGTCTTCACAAGCAAGCTTTACAAGCTGTCCACAAGCAGAGTCATTCACAACATACTTCTGACAGCAGGCTCTTTCGCCGGCGCCCTCTGTGATATCAACAGAAACCTTAAGTGCTTCTTCCTTTTCACCTCTGTCAAGGGCAAGCACTCTATGGCCTGCAATTTTAGCAACGCCTTCAGAATATTCATAGTAGTTTTTATACACAGTTTCAGCCTCTTCGTCAGTAGCCTTTGAAGAAATCTTACCAATCTGCATAAACATTTCTCTTATGTATTTTCTCAAAGCTGCGTTATCAGAAACATCTTCTGCGATGATATCCATAGCCCCCTGCAAAGCGTCTTCAACAGTTGAAACTGTCTTGTCAGCCTCCTCGCTTTCTACAAGGAATGCCTCAGCTTCCTTTTCTGGGATTGTGTTTTCGTCCTGTGCAAGAAGAATTTCAGCAAGTGGCTCAAGTCCCTTTGCTCTTGCAACAGAGACTCTTGTTTTTCTCTTATGCTTATAAGGTCTGTAAATATCTTCAACTTCAACAAGGGTAACTGCCTTATCAATTGCTGCCTGAATTTCTTCAGTCATTTTTCCCTGTTCGTTAATTGAATTTGTGATTTCCTCCTTACGCTTTGTAAGGTTTCTCAAATAGTTTAATCTGTCGTAGATTTCTCTTAAAATCTGGTCGTCAAGAGAACCTGTCATTTCCTTTCTGTAACGTGCGATAAAAGGGATAGTTTTTCCGTCGTCGATAAGGTTGACGGTATTATCAATCTGTTCCTTTCTGAGTTTAAACTCCTGTGAAAGCATCAAGTTAATATCCAAAGTTTTTTCCTCCGTAAATAAAAAATATTACCCTTTTATTTTACCACATTTTCCTTAAAAAGTAAAGAAAAAATCTTATTTTTAAGCACAAATTTCAAAGCTTTCACCTCGCCTTTTCTCACAGGGAGAGTTGTGCCGTTTAAAAGCAAAACGCCCTTTTGTGAAACGCTTTTTACAGCGTTAATATTAACGCAGAAGCTCTTATGAATTCTATAAAAATCCTTATTCTCCTCGCAGAATTTATGAAGTGATTTTTTTATCTTAAAAGTTCTTTTTTGTGTATGCATAAATAGTGTATGGTCAAACACTTCCGCATACATTATCATATCTTTCATTTATTTTCCCCCGTCGGCAAAATGTCCTTGAACGGGCCCGTGCAAAAGCACGTGCCGACAGCCACCTGAGGGTGACTGCCACGTCGCCGAAGGCGACCGTTCAAGGACATTGTACCTTGTTCTGATTGGGAAATTTGTCAAAAAAAGTGGTGTTCTGTAAAAAACAGAACACCACGAAGGCTTTTTAAATCAGTCCTTGACAGCCTCGTCAAAGATAGCAATAACTTCGTCAGAAGGCTTTTTGTCAATGAGTGAACCGATAACTGTAACGATTGCTGAAATGATAAATCCAGGAATGATAGCGTAAAGGTCACCGTTCCACTTAAGAACGTAGCACCAGAGAATTACAGTTGTAGCACCACTTATAATACCTGCAACAGTACCCTTGAGTGTAACTCTCTTCCAGTAGATTGAGAAGAGAATTGCAGGGCCGAATGATGCACCAAAGCCTGCCCACGCATTTGATACGATACCCATAATTGAATCCTTAGGATTGAGGGCAAGGATACAAGCGATAACTGAAATTGCCATAACAGCGCCACGGCTAATCCACATTGCTGCCTTGTCTGAAATGTTTTTCTTGAACACCTTGAAGATGTCGTTAACAACAGCTGATGCAGTAACAAGAAGCTGGCTGTCTGCAGTTGACATGATAGATGCCAAAACTGCTGAAAGGAAGATACCTGCAAATGCAGCAGGGAAGAGCATTTTTACAGTCTTGATAAAGATAAGCTCCTGCTGTGCTGAACCGTCAAGGATAATTCCCTTTGAATCAAGATATGCTCTGCCGAGAATACCGATAAGTACAGCTGCAAAAAGTGAAATGATTACCCATACGATAGCAATGATTGCTGATTTCTTAACAAGCTTCTTGTCCTTGATAGCCATAAATCTTACAAGAATATGTGGCATTCCGAAATAACCAAGCGCCCACGCCAAATCGCTTATGATTGAGTTAAATCCCTTGTCCTGTGTGAATGAAAGGAATGCACCGTCGTTCATACTTTTGAGTGTTTCAAGGCTTGCTTCTGATGTGTTGTTAATGATTGCAATAGGAAGTGCAACGATTGCAATAATCATAAGAAGTCCCTGAATAAAGTCTGTCCACGCAACAGCGTTGAACCCACCGAAAAGTGTGTAAAGTACAATGATAAGTGCTGTGAAGATTACAGCGAACTTTTCATTTGCAGCAGTTTCAGGTGCACCGAAAACTACCATAAAGAGCTTACCGCCTGATACAAATGCAGATGTTGTATAAACAAGGAAGA
>JAFTNX010000135.1 GCA_017451665.1 Oscillospiraceae bacterium
ACAAGCACAGCTACGATAATAAATCCCCACTGTGAAGATTTTGTCTGTGCCTTGCGTCTCTGGGAAGAGGTTTTGTTTTCCTGCTTTTTCACAGCCTCACGCTTTGCCTTCAGCTCCTCAGCACGCTGTGCTTTTTCCTCGTCAGTCATAAAACGTTCAGGCTTGTTTACCTTGTATTTATCGTAGGCTTTTACTTCAAGGTCAGGCTTCCCGTAGCCACAATGCTCACAGTAATCCCCCTTATATTCCTTGCCACAGCTTTTACAATACTTTATCATACTTCACCATCCTAAGCAGAAAAAATCTTTATGCTATCAGTTATTTCTTCGCAAATCATATTAGGGGAATTGTTCCCGTCACAGCTGATTTTACTGTGTGATTTATAAAGCGGGTATCTTGTGCTGAATCTCTCAAAAAGCTGTTCCTTTGTAGAATTATATGCGATAGGGCGATTTTTATCGTCCTTTATTCTTTCATAGCAGATTGAAAAATCAGTATCAATAAACACGGTTATTCCACAGGTATTTGCAATTTCAGCATTTTTTTCTGAAAGAAGTGCGCCACCACCTGTTGCAACAACGCCCTTTTTGTCACGAAATTCCAAAAGTGCGTCACTTTCAAGTGTGCGAAAATGTGTTTCACCGTATTTTTCAAATATCTCAGGAATAGTCATACCTGCTTTTTCCTCGATATATGTATCAAGGTCGTAAAATTCAAGTCCCAGCTTTTTTGCAAGGATTTTTCCTATGGTTGATTTTCCACAGCCCATAAATCCACAAAGATAAACACTTTTCATAAAAACCTCTATTTAAAATCCTTTTCCACTAAAATTTCCATTTCTCCGATGATTTTGTTTACTTCATCATTTGTATAAAGGTCGCCGTCCCAGATTGTGTGTGCAGAAACAGCCTGCCAAACAAGCATAGCCATACCACCTGAAACAGTTTTGCCCATAGCCTTTGCCTTTTTGATAAGCTGGGTTTCACGAGGGTTGTAGATTACGTCAAAAACAGCGTCACTGTTTTCAATAACCTCATCAACCACAGGACAGCCCTCAACCTTTGGATACATTCCCACAGGTGTGGCATTTAAAAGCAGGTCGTAGTGCTTATTTTTGTCAATTTCCCCTGTAAGAACAATTGAGATTTCAGCGTCAGACTTCATCTCAAGAATTTCCTTTTTAACCTGCAAAGCAAGTGGCATATCAGATTCAAGAACAGCGATAGTGAGCTTTCCGTCAGCAAGTGCTGATTCAATCGCCATCATTCTTCCTACTCCACCACAGCCCACAAGCAGAACTTCGCCGTTCATTTTTGCACCCATAGCCCTGACAGACTGCAAAAATCCGTCACAGTCGGTATTATAGCCGATAAGTTTTCCGTTCTTAGCCGAAACGCAGTTTACAGAATTATATCTTTTGGCAGATTCATCAAGCTCATCGATATACTTTATAATATTTATCTTGTGTGGAATAGTGATGTTATATCCACCCATTGAATTAAGATATCCTATCTTTTCTTCAAGGGCTTTTTCGTCAGCCTCAACTATTTCATATGTAAACTCTCTGTTTTTGAGTTCAAAAAGTCTTGAATGAATAGGTGGTGACATTGTGTGCTTTAAGCTTCCACCTAAAAGTGCAAATTCTCTTGACATAAAGGTCCTTCTTTCGTAAACTAAAGTGAAATTGTCATTTCTCTTTCGCTTGGGGTATACTGTCTTGTTTTTACTCCTGACATCATAAACATCTTCTTTGACGCCTTTACTCCGTCAGTGTCAGCATATTTATCCTCACGGTAAACTACTTCTTTGATACCACTCTGGATAATAGCCTTTGCGCATTCGTTACAAGGGAAAAGTGTCACATAAATAGTAGCACCCTTAAGGCTTCCCGTTGAACGATTTAAAATTGCGTTAAGCTCTGCGTGACAGACAAACGGGTATTTTGTATCAAGAAAAGCACCCTCTCTGTCCCAAGGCATATCGTCGTCACAACAGCCCGTAGGCATTCCGTTATAGCCTACTGACAAAATTTTGTTTTCATCAGAAACAATACAAGCACCAACCTGAGTGTTTGAGTCCTTGCTTCTTCCTGCTGAAAGCTGTGCAATGCCCATAAAGTATTCGTCCCATGATAAATAATCCTGTCTTTTCATAGCCTGAAACCCTCCTGTAATTTAAACCAGATATGATAATTTTTCACTAAAAAACAATTGTCAATTGTCAACTGTCAATTGTCAATTGATTAAATTGTTTCAAGAGTTTTAAGGTTTTCTACGTTAAATACTGCCTTGTCAGAAAGAGTTTTCTTAACAAGTCCTGAAAGTACATTCTTAGGGCCAAGCTCGATAAATGTATCATAGCCTGCCTTGTCCATTTCAGAAAGCTCAGATGTAAACTTAACAGGTGAAACGATATGCTTAGCAAGAAGTGACGGCATATCTGAAAAATCATCAAGCTTTTTGCCAAGCACGTTTGAATAGAATTCAACAGTCGGTGTGTTGAATGTAACTGTCTTTGCTGTTTCAATAAACTTTTCAGCAGCACTTTCCATCATCTTTGAGTGGAATGCTGAAGCAACGTTAAGCTTCATACATCTTGCCTTCATTGATGTGAATGTTTCAATAGCCTTGTCAACAGCCTCAACTTCGCCTGCGATAACGGTCTGTGCAGGGGAATTGTAGTTTACTGCAACAACATAGCCTTCTGTTTCTTCACAAACCTTTTCGATTTCTTCAGCAGTAAGCTTTAAAACTGCACACATAGCACCTGCGTTCTTTTCAGCAGCCTCCTGCATAGCTTCAGCTCTTGCCTTGATAAGCTTAAATCCGTCCTCAATTGAAACAACACCGGCTGCAACCATAGCTGCGTATTCGCCGAGTGAGTGTCCTGCAACAGCCTCAAAGCCGATACCTTTTTCCTTGACAGCTTCTAAAGCTGCAAGTGAACAAGCCATAATAGCAGGCTGTGAATAAATAGTTTTATTAAGTTCTGTGTCAGGACCGTTGAATACTATTTCGGCAAGGTCATAGCCCAAAACCTCAGATGCTTTTTTAAATACTTCCTTTGCACCGTCACAGCTGTCATAAAGCTCCTTTGCCATTCCAACATACTGTGAGCCCTGTCCTGAAAACAAAAATACATTCTTTGACATAATTTTATAACTCCTTAAATTATTATAAATAATAGTATACTACATTCAGAGGAAAAAGTTGTGAATTTTTTGCTAAATAAGATTTATGTTTATTATCCCAACAATTTGTTCATAATTTCTTATTGACCTTATGGAATATTTAGGGTATAATAATATAGTTACATGCCCCAAAATATGGGCGTATAATTTGTGGGAATTGTATAAATTTTTAAGCAATAAACAAAAATTTCAAAACTTAGGCATATTCATATTCAGTTAACAAATCCAACTTTATTCTCTGATTTACAGTATAGCACATTTTTGAAACGGGTACAATACATATCTTTACAAATATGAAATATGGAGGAAAAGAAAATGACCGGTATTAAAATTCTCGGCTCAGGAAAATACGTTCCGGAACTTACAGTCACAAATGAGGATTTCACAAAATTCATTGAAACAAGTGACGAATGGATTTCCACAAGAACGGGTATCAAAACAAGACACATGGTAAGTGGCGAACCTACATGGTATCTTGCTTGTGAGGCTTCAAAAAAGGCAATTGAAAATGCAGGCATCAGGGGCGAGGATATCGGACTTATCATTCTTACATCTATTACCTCTGATTTTTATACACCGTCCTGTGCTTGTATGGTACAGAGAGAAATCGGTGCTATCGGAAGTATGGCTATCGACATCAACTGCGCTTGTTCAGGCTTTGCGTATGGTTTTGATATGGCTAAAAGATATCTGGAAACAGATGACAGCCTGAAATATGCTCTTGTTGTTTCAGCTGAGTCACTTTCAAAGGTTACTGATTTTTCAGACAGAGCTACCTGCGTACTTTTTGGTGACGGCGCTGCTGCTGTTGTACTTGAAAAGAGTGAGGATACACTTTATACAAGCTACCTTGGTGCTGACGGAAATGGTGCGAAGTTCCTTATGGCTAAGAACAGCAGAAAATTAAGCCCTTTTGCTGAAAACGAAAAGGTAATTGAAGACGGTATGCCTGAGGGCAACGACGGATATATTTTCCAGGACGGTAAGGAAGTTTATAAGTTTGCTACAAAAATTCTTCCACACGCTGTAAACGAGGCTTGTAAGAAGATTGATTTTGATATGTCACAGATTGATGTGATTGTACCTCATCAGGCAAACGTGAGAATCATTGAAACTGCTGCTAAGAATTTAGGTCTTCCTATGGAAAAGTTCTATCTTAACCTTCACAAGTACGGAAATACTTCAAGTGCGTCAATCCCACTTGCTTTTTGTGAAGCTGTTGAAGAGGGAAAAATCAAGCGTGGGGACAAGGTTTGCTTTGTGGGCTTTGGCGCAGGTCTTACCTATGCTTGTGCAATATTTGAATATTGATACTTTATATAATGAGGAGAAAAAATTATGACAACTACTAAGACAAAGATTACTGAGCTTTTAGGTATTAAGTACCCTATTTTGCAGGGTGGTATGGCGTGGATTGCTGAAAGCACACTTGCTGCTGCTGTATCAGATGCAGGTGGTCTTGGAATTATCGCAGGAGGAAGCGCTCCTATTGACTATCTCCGTGACCAGATTAGAAAGTGCAAGTCACTTACAGACAAGCCTTTCGGCGTAAACATTATGCTTATGAGTCCTAACGCTGACGACCTTGCACAGCTTGTTGTTGAAGAAAAAGTGCCTGTTGTTACAACAGGGGCAGGAAACCCTTCAAAGTATATGCCAATGTGGAAAGAGGCCGGAATCAAGGTTATTCCTGTAATTCCATCAGTTGCTCTCGCAAAGAGAATGGAAAGAGCAGGTGCTGACGCTGTTGTTGCAGAGGGCACTGAATCAGGTGGACATATCGGTGAAAACACAACAATGTGCCTTGTGCCACAGGTTGTTGACGCTCTGGAAATCCCTGTTATCGCAGCAGGTGGTATTGCTGACGGAAGAGGAATTGCTGCATCATTTATGCTTGGTGCAGAGGGTGTTCAGCTTGGAACAAGATTCCTTGCAGCTGAAGAATGTCAGATTCACCCGACATACAAGGAACTTGTAGTTGACGCTAAAGATACCGACAGCGTTGTTACAGGAAGATATACAGGTCACCCTTGCAGAAACGTAAAGACAAAGTTTTCAAAGAAGCTTGCAAGTGGCGAAAGAGATGGCTCACTTACACCTGACCAGTTTGAAGAGCTTACACTCGGGTCTCTCAGAAAGGCTGTTCAGGAAGGAAACCTTGAGGAGGGTTCATTCCTTTGTGGAGCTATCGCAGGCCTTGTTAAAAAGGTTGAACCTGCTAAGGATATGATTGAAGAAATGTTTAAGGAAGCAGAGGAGCTTCTCAACAAGTAAAGGAGTTTTGTTATGAAAAAAAGTCTTATGGCAATCATTCTTGCTACACTTATGCTTACAGCTTGTTCTTCTGAAGAAAAAACAGAAAAGGAAGCTGCATCTACTACAAAACCTGAAACTACAACAACAGTAGCTACTACTGCTGAACCTGAAGTGAAAGAGCCAAGAAATGCTAAGGTTATGCTTTTTGGCGACTCGATTACTGACGGCTTCTGGCTTGAAGGTGGTTACAGAACATTTTTATGTAATAAACTTGAGGAAAACGGATATTCACAGTATGTTGACTTCGTAGGAAGAAAGAACAGTGGCAGTGGATATGACGGTGACCACGAAGGATATACAGCTTATTCAATTGACGCTTTGCCGGGAAGGTCTGGAATTACAAAGCTTGCAAATTCACTTCTTAAAAAGGCTGAACCTGATGTGGTTTGCCTCCAGATTGGAACAAATGACATTTTAAGCCACTATGAGCTTGATACTGTTGACGCAAGACTTGAAGTTCTTGTTGACAAGTGTCTTGAATATGTTCCAGACGACGGAATGCTTTTCCTTGCAACACTCCCTTGTATGGACGCAAACGATACTACATATATCGACGCAGCAATTTTTACACCTGAATATATGGACCAGTGCGTAAACGACTTTAACGAAAAGGTCAAGGCACTTGTTGAAAAGAAAAAGGGCGAGGGTGCAAGAATTGAGCTTGCAGACGTAAATGGCGTGCTTGCTAAGGAAGATTTGTACGACGGTGTTCACCCGAATGAAGAAGGCTACAAGAAGCTTGCTGATTTCTGGTATGATAAAATTACAGCATTTATTACTGAATAATAAGGAGAAAAAATTATGGCAATAGCACTTATTACCGGTTCTTCAAGAGGAATTGGTGCAGCAATTGCACTTCGTCTTGCACAGGACGGATATGACATTGCACTTAATGACATCAGCGAGGCAATGTTTGAAGATAACGATATTATGGAAAAAATCACTGCTTGTGGTGTCAAGTGTGAAAAGTTTATTGCTGACGTTTCAAAGTACGCAGAGTGCGAAGAAATGGTTAAGTCAGTAAAGGACACTTTCGGCTCACTTGACGTGCTTGTAAACAACGCAGGTATTACCCGTGACGGTCTTATGGCAAGAATGAGCGAGGAGGTTTATGACCTTGTTATCGCTGTAAATCAGAAGAGCGTGTTTAATATGACAAAGCTTGCAGGTACAATTATGATGAAACAGAGAAGTGGCAGAATTATCAACCTCTCATCTGTTGCAGGTCTTTATGGAAACGCCGGACAGCTTAACTATTCAGCATCAAAGGCTGCTATCATCGGTATGACCAAGACAACTGCCAAGGAGCTTGGCTCAAGAGGTATTACCTGTAACGCTGTTGCACCTGGATTTATTCAGACACCTATGACCGATAAGCTTAACGAAGACCAGAAGAAGGCAATTTTAAATATGATTGCTATGAAGAGATATGGTCAGGTTGAGGAAATCGCAGGAGTTGTTTCATTCCTTGCTTCTGAGGACGCAAGCTATGTTACAGGTCAGGTTATTGAAATTTCTGGTGGTTTATCAATGTAATTACTTGCAGTAATTACATTGATAAAAAGAATCACGCTTCGTCGACAATATCGACGATTTGCAGTCCGAAAATATTCGGACTGACAAACCACAGTGATTCTTAGATTTTCAAAAGATTTATATTCTTATAACGCAAAAATTTTTCGCAGATATCTTAAAACTGAATACTTATTTTAAGGAGAAAAAAGAAAAATGAAGAGAGTAGTAATTACAGGTATGGGTACAGTA
>JAFTNX010000136.1 GCA_017451665.1 Oscillospiraceae bacterium
GCCTACCACCTTCATAAAGTTTAGTAAACTATATGCTTGTCTTTATAATTTATGCTATTTTGAAAGCTCGTAAGCTCGGTTTACGCAAGCCTTACAGCATTCCGAAACTGTACCCTCAAGATTTCCCTCTCTTAATTTTTCAAGGCCAGCAATTGTTGTGCCTCCCTTTGAAGAAACCATAGTGATAAGTTCATCAATTGTGTAACCACTGTCAGTAATCATTTTT
This sequence comes from Oscillospiraceae bacterium, assembly GCA_017451665.1. Lineage (GTDB taxonomy): Bacteria > Bacillota > Clostridia > Oscillospirales > Ruminococcaceae > JAAZZIT01. Next base: position 227 of record JAFTNX010000136.1, read on the forward strand.
GCTGAGCCAACAAGCGTCTGTGCAAAAAGTTCCTTTGCGACATTTTCATCAATTCCGACACTTTTAGCGTATTCGATAAAAGCCTTTGAATAAAGGTAGATGAACGCAGGCGATGAGCCATTCACAGCAATAATTTCTTTCATTTTATTTTCATCAACAACTGCGATTTTTCCACATGATTTGAATATTTCACAAACCAGATTGAATTCCTCATCAGTTGTAGGTTCAACCTTTGCAAGCGCAGTAGCACCTTCGCCAAGTAGAAGTGGTGTATTTGGCATAACAAGTACAACCTTTGCATCAGCAACAGTTACAGGTTTAAAGTAGTCACCCGAAATACCTGCACAGATGGAAACGATAACCTTTTCATTTGTGAAGTACTTACCGTTTTCAGCTAAAACCTCATCAAGCTGTTGTGGTTTGATAGCAAGAAAAACATACTGGCACTTTTCAATTACTTCCTTAACGCTTTCGCATGGTGTAACCCCCATAGAAGCAAGACGCTTGATTTTTTCATCGTCTATATCGTAAGTAAACAAGCTGATTTTATCTGAACAGCAACTTTCACAAACGCCTTTCATAATAGCAAAGCCCATATTTCCAGCACCGATAAAACCTACATTTATCATAAATTCAAGACCTTTCAAAATAAAATAACACTTGTTTAATTATACTACAAAGAGCACAAAAAAGCAAGTGTTACACCAAATTTTCACATATTACACTACGTTGTCACTTTCCTTGATGAGCCTATGCGTTTATAAGCATTCAGAGCAATCGGAAGGATTACAAAAAGCATTGGCAAATCAACGCACAATTCAATCATATTCTTTGCAATTCTGCTTACAATCGCAGCACCATAAGCCTGTTCAGGAATAAAACCATAGTGAAGATTAAGCTTTGTATTCAAAAGCAGGTTTATAATCACAATATCCATAAGTCTTGCAATTATAGCCCTGAGACACAAAGTGATGTCATATGATTTGTTGGTTTCATTGTTTGTAAAAAGAATACTATGCTTATCGTTTTTGTGATAAAGTACAAGTCCATAAATAAATCCCTGAAGTCCTGCCACAAGCACATACGCTGGCAGAAATCCACCACTCGGATGAACAAAAAATCCCACAATGTCACATGCAAAGCCTGCAAACATTGAAACAACAGGCCCAAAAAGCATACCTATAACAGCTATTGCAAGAAAAGCAAAATTAATCTTTACAAACTGCAAATCAATAGAAAACATTTCAATAAGCATTGAAATTGCAATAAAAATACCTGTTACTGTGATACACTTAACGTGTCTGAATTCCTTGGCAGATTTTAAAAACATAGAAAAAAAGCTCTTCATCAAAATACCTCCTAAATGCGAGCAAAATTAGCTTATATGCATAAAGGGCTTTGATGAAAAGCTACGATTATGCATTCAGCGGGATGCAAAAACCAAACCGCAAGATAAATCCTTTCGTTCGCACAACAACTCCCCGTCTGTGCGACATTTAACGCTTGGTTTCCTACTCTGGAATGCGAATATTAATTCTAATTAAAATGCTGTGAGATTAACAGCGTCAAATACGTCCTGTTCAAAAGGCTTTGTCATAGCAAGAGCTTCCTGAATGTCAACGTCATAAATCTTATTGTCCTTCATACCTACAACACGGTTACCAATTCCCTGTTCAAGAAGGTCAACAGCATAACAACCCATCTGTGTAGCAGCAACTCTGTCACGACATGTAGGTGAACCACCTCTCTGAACGTGTCCGAGAATTGTAGCTCTTGATTCGATACCTGTCTTTTCCTGAATTGCTCTTGCAATATTTTCTGAATTACCGATACCTTCAGCAACAACAACTACAAAGTGATTCTTACCTCTGTTTCTTGCATCACAAAGCTTCTTTGTAATATCGTCAAGGTTGTATCCGAGTTCTGGAGTAACAACAGATTCAGCACCAACAGCACAAGCAACATTAACTGCAAGGTAACCAGCATTTCTACCCATAACTTCAACAACGCTACATCTGTCGTGTGAAGAAGCAGTATCATTAAGCTTGTCTACCATTTCAATTGCAGTATTAAGAGCTGTATCATAACCGATTGTATATTCAGTACACTTAATATCATTGTCAATTGTTCCAGGAATACCGATACAGTTAATTCCAGCAGCAGAAAGGTCAGCAGCTCCTCTGAATGAGCCGTCACCACCGATTACTACGATACCTTCAATACCAAGTTCCTTACAAGTATCTCTTCCCTTATTGATACCCTCTTCAAATCTGAATTCATTACATCTTGCTGTATAAAGGCATGTACCACCCTTTGAAATAATTCCAGAAACACTGAGAGCGTCCATTTCAACGATATCTCCGTTGATAAGACCATTATATCCTCTACGAATTCCATAAACCTTCATACCCTTTGAAAGAGCAGCTCTTACAACAGCTCTGACTGCTGCATTCATTCCTGGTGCGTCTCCACCACTTGTAAGAACTCCGATTGTCTTTGCCATAACTGATTCCTCCACAAATATATAATACATAATAAAATCATTATAACGCAATATAAATTGTATCACACAAACTATTCAAAGTCAATAGTTTAAACGTTTTCTTTTACGTTTTTAATAACTTTTTAGGTTATTTTGTTATCTTTGGTGCCACTTTATACAAAAGAAAAACTGCTGTAAATTCAATTACAGCAGTAAATCAATCAGCCTTCAGCTGTATTTTCATCTGTATTGCCGGTGTTATCACCTGTCTGGGTATTGTCGCCCTCGTTTTCTCCACCTTCAGGATTTTCGCCATTCTCAGGTGGAACTTCCTCAGGTGGCTTGACAGCGATACTAACAGTAAGAATTTCTCCGTCCTTAATGCTGATATCTTCGCCGACCTTCTTGCTGACAGCTGCAACATAACCAGGCTTAACCTTGTCAGTTTCATAGTTAACAAGCTTGTACTTGATTTTAAGTTCATCAAGAATTTCAATATACTCAGCCTGTGTGCAGTCCATAAATTCAGGTACAGGTACCTTTTCAGGACCGTATGAAACAGTAATAACAAGCTTATTCTTGTTTTCAGGGTTATATTCGCTATCAGGTGCAATGCTCTGGTCCATAATTATTCCGGAAGCAAAAACATCTGAATATTCATAAACAAGTTCAACTGTAAAATCTCTTTCCAGAAGGCTCTTAACACCTTCATAATGCTGTGCCACAACATCAGGCATAATAGCGCCCTTACCCAAATCAGTTGTCGGAGTATCATCAATAACTGGTGCAGTTGTAGTTGTCGCAGGTGTAGTTATAGTCTGTGGAACATAAGATGTTGTAGTAGAAGTCTTAGGTTTTGTTTCCTTATCGTCGTCAGCGCCTGCTGCAAAGAAAATCTGATAAATAAGGAATACTGCAAGAAGCATAATTACTACAACAACAGAAACGCTGATAATTGTAGGGAGCATTTCCTTGAGCTTATCCTCTTCCTGCTTTACAGTTTTAGAAGTATTCTGCTTAATAACAGGCTTTGCAATAGGGATAGTCTGTGTAGCACCCTTTGTATGTTCAACATAATGTGGCTGTTCAAAAAGCTTAGTAACAAGTTCAGTAATAGACTGAATTCTGTTTTCACCTCTCAGAACAAGACCATCAGTAATAACCTGTGAAACCTGCACAGGTACATTCTGATTAAGTCTGATAGGCTCAATAAGTCTGTCGTTATTAGTTCTGCCGTGTGCTTCAGGTGGTACTGTACCTGTGAGAATTCTATAAAGCACAGCACAGATAGCATAAACGTCAGTCCATGTTCCCTGCCAGTCAAGTGATGTATACTGTTCAGGGGCAGCATATCCCGAATAAAGTTCAGGATTAAGTTCTGTATTTATAGTTCTGATTGAACTGATACAGAAACCGATAAGTTTAAGTTCACCTTTAAGAGTAACAATAATATTTTCAGGACAGATACCTCTGTGGACAACACCTGCATTATGGATAATACTAAGAGTTGTAAAAATAGGTGGAAAAATCTTTTTAACCTGTTCCCATGTAAGAGTTCCTGTATTTTCCTGCAAGAATTTTCTGAGTGAAACACCTTCAACATACTCGAGAATAGCGTATGTAGTATTGTTCTGTGCAAACATATCCACAGCAGGAACAATATGTGGAAGATTTCTGAGTCTTGAGAGTACCTTATAAACTTCAGCAAACTCAGACATAAAGGTTTTATATTTTGCAAGACAATCCTGATTTACAATAATCTTATCGCTGTCGCCA
>JAFTNX010000011.1 GCA_017451665.1 Oscillospiraceae bacterium
AGAATAAACCAAATTAAATCGACAATATACAAAATATTGGGTGATTATTTTTCGAAATATAATGTGCTTGTCATAGGTTACGATTACGACTATTATTCTCTCGCTAATATATCGGCCTTTCTGCAGTGTTTCTGGCTCTTCTTCACCAGTTTCGCCCAGCATATTGAATGTGGCAAAAGTCCTTGTTTTATCCTCATCTGTCGGAGTCGATAAATCAGCCGTAGGAAGAAACACGTTCTTTCGATAACACATAAATTGCAGGAACTCTTTTGCCACGAACCAAAGTCGGACAATGAAAGAATAATCCTCCGTACCGTCTCCCTTCCCTCACTCCTTGCAAACTTCATATTTTCCTGATATAATGTACCGGCAATTAAAAAAGGAGTGTTTAAAATGCCAAGAACAAAGTACGCAAAAAAACCATCATCAAATGCTGTGATGCATATCGTGCCGGAGAATCCGTTGCGAATATCACCAAGAAGTATAACGTTCCCAGAAGCACGTTGTATAGTTGGATTGACCGATATCGTGACATTCCGGATGCCAATGACATCACGGTGAAAAAGACGCTTGATAACTACAAGCGCAAATACGAAAAAGAAAAGCAAATCCTTGAAGTGCTGAAACTAGTAGAATGCACACGCAAAGTACCGTTGAAAACAAAGCTTTACGAACTTGAAAAACTCTACGGACAATTCAGTGTAACAAACAAGAAACTTTGTGAAAGTTTTTCGAGCGATTTAGCATAAATCGCTAATAAAACAAGAGCAGACTTCGGAAATTTCTTTCCAAATCTGCTCTCACATCTCTTGAAAATGAAAAAACGCCCGTTCAAATCCTCTTTTGAGGCTGAAAAGACAAAATGTCATCTACGGTTTCAGTATAAAAAATTTCGGCGTCAGAGCATAAAAAAACCACGCAAATGCGTGGTTTTTCGCCCTGTCATCTATTTTGGGCATAAGAAATGGTTGCGGGAGCAGGATTTGAACCTACGACCTTCGGGTTATGAGCCCGACGAGCTACCGAGCTGCTCCATCCCGCGATATTTTTGCTCTCTTTTTTTGAGTGCTTATTTATTATATCACAAACCCTCCCCTATGTCAAGCCTTTTTTAAAAAATATTTTCCCCTTAATTCTGCTTTATTTTCAAAAACGCTATTTAATCTTTAATTCAATCTGCCGATGTATATTATGAGAAATAATATTCTTATTTTTCTTGCTTGAAAGGAGGTTCTTTTATGAGCATCGCAAACATCGGCTATTCAAACATTCCGAATCAGATGAAGGTTGAACAGGCTCTTGAAAATTACAAGAAATCTGTTGAAGCACCTGCAACCGAAACTGCTTCCAAGGAGCTTGTTGAGGGTTACGAAAAATCTGAAAATACAGTTTCTTCTGACAGTGGAATTTATTCCAAGGAAAATATCAAAAAGACTGTTGAACAGATTGAAGAACAGCGTCAGGCAGCTATGACACAGATGATTTCCGATATGTTGGGCCAGCAGGCAAATGCTACTGGACTTGATTTCATTTTCGGAAAAGGAACTTCTTCACTTTCACTTTCCGACTTGACACAGGCTGACATTGACGAAGCTAAGGCTTCAATCAGTGAAGGCGGATTCTGGTCAGTTGACGCAGTTGCCACAAGAATTATGGATATGGCTGAGCTTCTTGCAAACGGAGACAGCTCAAAGCTGTCAGTCCTCAAGGACGCAGTTATCAAGGGCTTTAACGGAGCTGTTTCACAGTTCGGTTTTGAAAACCTTGATGAAATGCCGGAAATCACACAGCAGACCTACACAGAGGTTATGAACCGCTTTGATAAGTGGGAAGCTGAATTTAATGGCACAGATGAAACAATTGCTGAATAGTCAACAAGCAAAAAAGGTACCGATTTTTCGGTACCTTTTGTTTTTTTGTGTTTGTTTTGAGTGGCACCCTTTTGACGAAGTTTCCTTAAAAACATAATGAGAGTACCGAGCATAAAAACTCTGTACTCTCTCATTTTTGATACGATATGCCTGAAGGGGCTACCCTTCTTAATGTCTCGGGTGCTTTTTAACTTCGAGGATAGCCTTCATAATAGCGGCAGTAACCTCGCTGTAATCCTCTTTTGCAATAATCTTGTCAATGTCGTCAATCGCAGCAATAACGTACTTAGGCTTTAAATTGTTAAGCGTCATAGCAGTAACGTCCTGCTTGCAACAGTAACATGAACAACAGTTGAATTTTTCAAAAGCAGCGTCGAGCTTTTCAATAACCATTTTCTCTCTGATGTTTACCATAACAGTTCTCTTTGAATCTTCAAAGGCTGTGTGAAGCCCTGCTTTCTGTGCTGCTGTGCTGTCCTCAATGAATTCGTTAGCCATACTCATAAGGTCTGACTTGGTAGGCTTTCCATTGGCCGCTGCCTGCTGGTTGTTGACTCTTTCAACGTATTCATCAATCTCGCTGTATTCGTCGTCCGGCTCAACCTCAGGCTCGGAATTGTAATCATTATATCGTCTGTTGTGAATAGGGTCTTCAAATCGTCTTGATAATTCCTTTGAAGGAGCTGACCTTTTTGCACCTGACGGCATAATTTTATTAAACATTTTTTCTTTATCTATATCTTTTTTAGTAGCTGCCATATAACCGTCCTTTCAAGAGCTATCCTTCTATTCCCATAGAAATCATTTCGGTTGCAAGAGAAATAAAGTCCTTAGCCCCCGTACTGCGCTTGGCGTAAGTCATAATGTCGTGCTGTAACGACTGGGCTTCACTTAACGCATAGCTGTTTCTGATAACAGTTTTAAAAAGAGGAATTCTCAAAGATGTGGAAATCATCTGTGCTGTTCCGTAAACCTCTTTGTGAAGCTTTGAGCGCTTTATGTATCTGTTTACAAGAATTCCTGCAACGTCGATTTTAGGATTTACAGTATCCTTGATGTGTTCAATGGTTTCATAAACAAGTGTAAGTCCCTGTAAGCTGAATACGTCAGGCATCATAGGAATAACTGCGTAATCGCAGGCTGTAAGTGCGTTTACAGTCAAAATACCAAGTCCAGGTGGCGAATCTATAATTACATAATCGTAAAAATTGATTACCTCAGCTATGATGTTCGAAAGAATAAATTCTCTGTTTTTTCCGGTGTATTCAAGTTCGATACTTGAAAGAAGAATGTTTGAAGGTATAACGTCTGCCATAGGTCTGCGCTGAATAGCGTCAAGAGGTTTAACGTGACCTCTTATGATGTCGTAAATTGTAGGACAACTTTCTACATCTGCACCTGTGCTGAAAGAAAGGTTGCTCTGTGGGTCCATATCCACAACAAGAACTCTCTTTCCGAGTTTATTAAATGCAGACGCAAGTGCATTTACGGTAGTTGTCTTTCCGACACCACCTTTTTGGGTTACAACAGATATAACAATACCCACTTTGAGACCGCCCTTCACATCAAGTAATAGAATACAGAATTATTGTAACATAAATTTCTACAATTTTCAATAGATTTTTGCGTATTTTTTAGTAAAATTACAAAAAGTTGTAGTTAAACAATAAACCTGCCACTAAATAAGGGGGTATTTTCAAAAAAAGAAAAGGCCCGTTAAAAACGAGCCTTTAATTTTAACTTAAATTATTCTTCAAGCTTCTTTCTGCCTGCGAGAGCAGCAAGGATAAGGATTACGCCAGCTGAAATAGCGATTGTAACACCAGCCTTGAAACCTGTGTTAGGAGTATCGTCATTTGTTGAGCTTACATAATTTGTATACTTGTCGCTGAGCACCTTTCTGAAGTTTTCAAGTTCTTCAGTCTGTGAAGATGTAAGGTCACCCTTTTCAATCATTTCAGTGATTGTGCTCATAAGCTTGTCGTATTCTTCAGCAGTTTCGTCGTCAGTGATTTCTTCCGGAAGCTTATCAAGCATTTCCTTCATTTCATCAAATGTTGGAAGCTCTGGTTCTGCTTCTTCGTCGTTGCTGCCTGTACCGTTATTTGAAGTTGTAGTTGTAACTTCTTCGTCGTTACCACCTACGTTTGAAGTAGTTGTTGTAACTTCTTCGTTACCACCAACATTTGAAGTTGTTGTTGTAACTTCTTCTTCGTTACCACCAACATTTGAAGTTGTTGTTGTAACTTCTTCTTCGTTACCACCTACGTTTGAAGTTGTTGTTGTAACTTCTTCGTTACCACCTACGTTTGAAGTAGTTGTTGTAACTTCTTCTTCGTTACCACCAACATTTGAAGTTGTTGTTGTAACTTCTTCTTCGTTACCACCAACATTTGAAGTTGTTGTAACTTCAGATGTTGTAACAGCTTCAGTAGTAGTTGTTGCTGATGTTGTTGTTACTGATGTTGTTGTAGCTGAAGTTGTTGTTGCTGATGTTGTAGTAGCTGAAGTTGTTGTTGCTGATGTTGTAGTAGCTGAAGTTGTTGTTGCTGATGTTGTAGTAGCTGAAGTTGTTGTTGCTGATGTTGTAG
>JAFTNX010000137.1 GCA_017451665.1 Oscillospiraceae bacterium
ATGTTTCTGTTTGAGAGAAGTCCTGTATCCTTCTGACACTGTGGCAGAATTGCAACAGAATTTCTGTCAACAACGGTCATAGCCCAAGGTGAAATTTCAATTTCCTTTTCAGAAAGATTTGTAATTCTGTGACCAACCTTTACTTCAGCTGTCAAATCGTCAGCCTCAACTGTCATTTCAAACTGCATTTCATTTTCAAACTGTGCCGGAGGTGTGAATGTAACCTTATTTCCTTCAATTACATACTCAACCTTGTCGTTGTCAGGATAGTAGCTTCTCGGATTATGTTCAGGTGAAAACCAGAGTCTGTGGCCTCCGTAAATATACCACTTCTTGTCGCCGAATACATCAGCAAAAGTTCCACCCTCCATTGTGGAATTTTCATCAATGTCCTCGCACATAATGTTTTCCTTGCCCTTTAATTTGTAGGAAATAATTCTTGGACCCAAATCAATTGTCACAAGCATTTCCATAGCGTCGTTTGAAATTTTAAGACACTTCCCGAAATAATTGTAGCTGATTTCTTCAAATTTAAGCATTTTCAAAACCTCATTTCTCTATATTTTTTCAAATTTAACCGAAAACTCGTTAGGGTATTCCCTGCCAGTCTGTGAACACATTTTCTGAAGCTGTGACGACAGAACGTCAAGCTGTGAAAGTCGCTTTGCACCCTCGTCACTCTCGCTTAGTCTTGCAAGAGAGTGTGAAATCAGAATGTCGCCTTTTTTCTTCACTTCTGAAAGAATTTCCATTCCCTTGTCATCAGCACACAAAACCCTTGCGTAAGGCTTTATTTTAAAGTCGCTTGCCTTTATTCCAATCATAGCGTAAAGTATCACTCTGCGTATTCTTGCGTGGGTGATATTTTTTGTTTTTAATGCGTCATAAAGCTGTGAAAGTGTCACAGGGGTATTCCCTTTCAGATAATCACAAATTCTCACAGCAAGCTCTTTTGTACAGTCGGGAATTTCACTCAAATCTTCCACGCTCATACTTTTGAGCTTAAACACAACAGCCTTTGTCATTACATAAAAATCAAAGCTTTCAGCGTCATTTTCATAGGGAAGATACTGCGAAAAATCCTCCCCCGAAAGAATTTTTTCTCTTATAAAACTTGCACTTGCAATACCGTTTTTGGTGTGGTGGCTGTCGTGGTCAGCACCCTCTCTTTTTACAAGACAAAAATCAGCCTCAAACCCAAGCCTTCTGCACGCCTTGATATACTCAATTCCCAGCGTATTGTTAGGCTTTTTTAAAACGTCAGCAATCTCTCTGCCGTAAGTCGTTTCGCACACCTTCATAACAGCTGACGGATAGCTTTCTCCTTGTGACAAAAGGGTTTTCAGAATTTCGCTTTGTGACAATTCACTTACGCAGTCAGCTGTTTTTAAAAGAATTTCCTTGTTTTCTTCCTCACAGCCAAAGGAAATCCCCTCAACACAGCCAAGACCTTTCAGAATTTCAACTGCCCCCAGAGCAAAAAGCTCACCACTTGCACAGGAATAAGGACAAGGCAGTTCAACAACAAGATTTACGCCGTTTTTAACAGCATTTTTCGCTCTTGTATGCTTGTCATAAATGGCAATATCCCCACGCTGAACAACATTCCCGCTCATAACCGAAACAATATGAGTAGCCCCTGCTTCACGGGTTTTATCAATATGAAATTTGTGCCCGTTGTGAAACGGATTGTACTCGCTTACTATTCCGTAAATCTTCAAAATTCTCAAGCCTTTCAAAATCTATTGTTAAAAGCAACAAAATAGCTGTGCTTTGTGAGTTTTTTAACATATTTTGTGATGAATTTCAATAAAAACACTTGAAATTTTCCTTATAATGTTATAATATATAATAATGGATTGAATGTCAAGCAAATTATTTATTTGAAATATATTTTTTGGAGGTATTTTCGATGAAAATTTTAGTTGTAAATGCCGGAAGCTCATCACTTAAATATCAGCTTCTCGACATGACAGACGAATCTGTTATCGCAAAGGGTAACTGCGACAGAATCGGTATCGGTGGTCACGTTTCACACAAGACCTTCGACGGAAGAACAGTTGAGGCTGACTGTGATTTCCCAACTCACACAGAAGCTTTTGAAAAGCTTGTTGAAGTTCTTACAACAGGTGAAGCATCAGTTATCAGCTCAATGAGTGAAATTTCAGCAGTAGGTCACAGAATCGTGCAGGGTGCTGAAATCTTTGATAAGACTTGCTTTGCAACAGACGAAGTAATTCAGCAGATTGACGACCTTCAGGAACTTGCTCCTGTACATAACCACCCACACGCACTTGCTCTCTGGGCTTGTAAGAAGGTTATTCCTGAAAACGTACCACAGGTTGTTGTATTTGACACAGCATTCCATCAGACAATGCCACCAAAGGCTTATATGTTCGGTCTTCCATATGAAGATTATGAAAAGTACGCTGTAAGAAAGTACGGTTTCCACGGAACATCACACAGATTTGTTTCTTCAGCACTTGCTGAGGCTATGGGCAAGGACATCAAGGATTTGAAGATTGTTTCATGCCACCTCGGAAACGGTTCATCAATTACAGCTGTTGACGGTGGAAAGTCAGTTGACACATCAATGGGCTTTACTCCACTTGACGGTGTAGTTATGGGTACAAGAACAGGTTGTGTTGACCCATCAGCTGTTACATTTGTAGCTGAAAAGCACGGCTTTACTCCAAAGGAAATGAGCGACTACATGAACAAGAAGTCAGGCTTCCTGGGAGTATCAGGCGTTTCATCAGACAACAGAGACATCAACAAGGCTGCTTCTGAAGGAAACGAAAGAGCTAAGCTTGTTACAGATATGCTCGTTTATGAAATCAAGAAGTACATCGGTTCATACGCTGCTGCTATGAATGGCTGTGACGCTATCCTCTTTACAGGTGGTATCGGAGAAAACGCAACAGAAATCAGAGAAGCTGTATGTGAAAATATGGAATTCTTTGGCATTAAGATTGACAAGGAAGCTAACAACGTAAGAGGTAAGCTTACAAAGATTTCTGCTCCTGATTCTAAGATTGAAGTTTGGGTTGTTCCAACAAACGAAGAAATTCTCATCGCAAGAGATACACTTGCACTTATCAGCAAGTAAGATTTTTACACATAATACACAACACACAACAAAAGTCCCGATTTTTTCGGGACTTTATTTTTTGCATAAAAAATTCCCGTTACCATGAGGGTGGATAGTTATATAGAAGTATTACACGGACTTATTGAGAAAAACCCTTTTGAAAAAGGGTTATTTCTCAAACTCTTTTCCTAAAACTTTCAATTTAAAATCCCATATAGGGTTCAAACCCTATATGGGATTTTACGTTAAAAGTCTTTGGAAA
>JAFTNX010000138.1 GCA_017451665.1 Oscillospiraceae bacterium
AAAGCTATAAACGTCTTCGATACATTCAGCACCGTCATTATTTTCAACTTCAAGGATTATTTTGTCGTTTTCTGTATCTGTGCCATTCTCTGTATCATCTGCCTTTGTAACTACGTTGATTTTGCCCTTTGTGTCTTTATTTTCTTTTTTATTTATTACGGCTGCGCCAACTGAAACGGTAGCAACAACAGCAAGTGAAGCTGCGATAATAGCTGCTACAACTTTACGTTTTGTATGTGTAATTTTCATTTTTTCCACCCTTTCAACAACAAACTGGTCGTCAATATTTCCGATAGCGTCAACAAGGGTGAATTCATCAAATTTATTCATATGATTTCCTCCTTTTTAAGATACTGCCAGAGTTTTTTTAGCATTCTAGTCAGCGTAACAGTTACTTTACTTTGGGAAATATTCAAAAGGGATGAGATTTCCTTAACTGACATAAAATACCAGTATCTCTGAACAAATATCTTACGTTGCTCGCATTTTACAGTTTTTAAAAAGGAATTTACAGATTGGACGAGAAGCTTTTCTTCAATAGAATTCTCAACCGACTGGTCAGACTTTATAAGCTCTGAAATTTCATCAAGAGCTAAAGTCATATTTGAATCAGCTCTTTTTTCAGCAGAATTTTTTCTGTAACGGTCAATAGAAATATTTCTGACTGTCTTATAAAAATACGCTTGAAGATTATCAGGCTGTTGAGGAGGAATATTATTCCATAGTCTGACAAGAGCGTCATTTACACATTCTTCGGCATCCTCAACACTTCCGAGAATATTATAAGCGATACTCTTTGCTTTTTCTGCGTATTTCAAGGAAATTTCAGAAAGCGACTGTTCATCACGAAGATTAAACAGTTCAATTATCTTTATGTCTTCCAAATCTTTCATCCCCTTTCACTTATATTGACGGATTTATTTTATAGTACACTACATTTTTATAAAAAAAGCAATTTTATTTGTCACGCTTATCGAAGGGGAAACCCTTTAATTATCTAAAAATCATAGTTTGATTTATATGGTTTCCCATATCAACCAATGGTTGATATATCGAGCATCCCCCTTTCCTTAATTAAAGCAATTACATTTGTCACGCTTATCGAAGGGGAAACCCTTTTATTTTGTAATAAATTATTGTTTTGAAGTATATGGTTTCCCATATCAACCAATGGTTGATATATTGAGCATCCCCTTTCCTTAGTTTCAAACGCAAATAACACAAAGTTTTAAGTATAATAGAAAAAAAATAAAATCGCAAAGCAAAAGCTTTACGATTTTATTTGGCGCGCTGCAAGGGACTCGAACCCCTGACCTACTGGTTCGTAGCCAGTCACTCTATCCAGCTGAGCTAGCAGCGCATTATAACGTGGCTCTCACCACGATTATATATTATATCACATAAATCCACCAATGTCAAGGACTTTTTATCAAAAACACAAATTATTCCCAGTTTTTCCACACATCAGGCTGATAGCCTACTGTTGCAAGCTTTCCGTTTCGCACGATAGGTGTTTTTAAAAGCATAGGATTATCAAGCACTTTTTCGATTTTTGCACTATCATCGGCAAGATACTTAACAAGAAGCGCATCCTTATCCTTTGAGTCGCTGTCAAAAATCTTATCAAAGCCACCAACAGCCTTCATAACGCTGTCAAGCTCGCCTTTGCTAAGCCCCTTGACCTTCAAGTCCACAAACTGAAATTTAATTCCACGCTCTTTAAAATATCTCTGTGCTTTTTTTGTATCAAAGCACTTATTCTTTCCAAAAATCTGAATATTCATAGCTACACCTCTAAGAAATCACGCCGTTATTACATTCAATAACAACTGTAAAAGGCCCGTCGTTTTCAAGGGAAACCTTCATATCTGCGCCAAAAATACCAGTCTGTGTATTTTCACAGATACGCTCATTACAGATTTTAACAAAATACTCATAGAGCTTTTCTGCGAGTGCTGGTGGGGCTGCATTAACGAAGCTTGGTCTGTTGCCTTTTCTGCAGTCAGCATAAAGTGTAAACTGCGACACAACAAGGAGTTCTCCTGAAACATCAGAAATAGAAAGGTTTATCTTGTCGTTTTCGTCAGAAAAGATACGGAGTCCTTTGATTTTATCAACCAGCTTTTCGCAGTCCTTTTCGCTGTCGTCAGGGCCTACTCCCAAAAGGATAAGGTAGCCCTTACCTATCTGTCCTGTTATTTTTCCGTCAACCTTAACATCTGCATGATTAACACGCTGAATTACTACTCTCATTTATTCCACCACTATTTCATATTTATAAACATATTCTCCCTGAGGATTGAGTTTTATAGCGTGAGGTTTTTTCTCTATATCAGGGTATTCGTCGTCAAAATAAACAGGCACGCTTGTCCAGGCTTCAAGGCAGACAAACTTAGCGTTATTATCCCCTGTCGGCGACCACACAGCTATACAATCGCTCTGTGGGAAATTCACAGTAACCTTTTTATCTGTCTTATCAGAACAGAGGGTAATACTTTTTGAATTTGGTTTATCCTTTAAAATTACGTCAAAGTCAAAAAGCTCTCTTGAAATATTATAGCTGTTTGTATTTTCGATAATTGTTCTTTCTTTTCCGTCAGGAAGTGACTGGATAATAGTTTCGTCCTTTTCGTAAACCACCTTATAATCCGAAAAATCGCCCTTTTCATCAAGTGGGCAGTTAAAGGCAGGGTGGCTTCCAAGATAAAAATACATAGGTCTGTTGTCGTTGTTATAAACCCTGTTTTCAACAATAACCTTGTTTTTGTCGATTGTATATTTTACTACAAATCTGAATCTATAAGGATAGCATTTAAGGGTTTCAGCGCTGTCAGTAAGTTCAAAAGTAATACTGTCTTCGTCACGGGAAGAATACTTGAATTCGCTGTCACGGGCAAATCCGTGGTTTGTAGGCATAGTATATTCCACGCCGTCAGCTATGTATTTTTTTGAAGTAGCATTACAAACAAATGGAAAAAGCACAGGTGCATAGCGTTTCCACGAGTCACCACACTGCCACAGATATTCGGTATTCCCCATTTTGATTGAATGAAGCTCTGCACCGTATGTATCGGCTGATATTGAAATTTTGTCGTTATAAACTGTATAAAGCATAAAAAATTCTCCTTTAAGTTTCTTATTAAATTTTACCCTAAAATTCAAATTAGGTCAAGTACCTATTGAAATTTTAATTGATTTATGGTAAAATGTATTTATATTATTTTTAGTTTAAGGATAGGTAAAAAAATGGATACTTACAAGGAACAATTAGTAAAAAAGGCTATGACAACTAACGACCATCTCAGAAAGGTTATGCTTGTTATTATTGCACTTTCACTTTCAGGACTTCTCATTGTGCTTGCAATGATGATGGCACCTCAGTTTTTACTTATGGGATTATTTGCATCCGGTTTTCTTATTTATGGTGCATTTTATTTTGGAAAAGATATTGAAACTGAATACGAATACCTCTACACCAACGGAGATATTGACATTGACAAGATTTTAGGTCAGCGTAGAAGAAAGCGTCTTGTCAGCGGAAACATTCACACAGTTACTGAATTTGGCAGATACACAGACGACGTTGTTTTTGACGACGAAAAGACAGTTGTTGACGCTTCAAGTGGATACGAAGAAGAACATTGGTATCTTGCATTTACAAGCAAGCATTACGGTGAATGTTATCTTATTTTTACTCCAAACGAGGATATACTTGAAATTTTAATTGATAATCTTCCTAAGGCTGTTAAGGCTAAGGTGAACAGATAAGGTTTGGTAGAATTATGAATGTGGGAATTGATTTGGTAGAAATTGAAAGAATCAGAAAAAGCTCACAAAAAGGACGTTTTATGGAAAGGGTTTTCTCCGAAAAGGAGTCTGCCCTTTTTTTGACAAAGAAAAATCCTTTTGAAACTATGGCAGGTCACTGGGCTGTCAAGGAAGCTTTTTCTAAGTCTGTAAAAACAGGTGTCAGGGATTTCTCATTAAACGAAATTAGCGTTTTGAGAGATGAACTTGGTGCGCCTTATTTAGAACTTACAGGAAAAGCCAAGGAGCTTGCTGACAGGCTTGAACTTGATTTTGATGTAAGCATTTCGCACACTAAGGATTATGCAACAGCTGTTGTTATCGCTTTTAAGAGAGGTGGATGTTTATGATTTTAACACCTGACGGCATGAGAAATGCCGAAAAATACGCAGTTGATTGTGGTATCAGCTTATGGGAGCTT
>JAFTNX010000139.1 GCA_017451665.1 Oscillospiraceae bacterium
AAAAAGGCTGTAATTCAAAATCATAACAAGCTAAAATTTCACCAGCTGTATTTATAATCGCCTGGTATCTGTTTAAATCCTCACGGATTATTTCTCCTAAAATGTAATCATTGCTGTCTTTTGTGATAATGCCCGATATATTTGTGATGTAAAAGTCTTTGGTATCAAAACATATTGCAGATGTATCATCTTCGGAATTATAAACATAAAGCTGGTTTTCAAAGCAGTAGTAAATTCTCCTGCAATCCTCACTTACAAAAGCCGAATCGTATTTCTGGTAATTAAAGCTGTAAAGCTTATTCAGTTCATAATCGTAAATTGTATAAACTAAGCCTTCGTCTCTTTCGTCTGAAATAACAAAGCCTTCCGATTTGTTTTCTAAATAAGCTGATTGGCTGTCAAGCTCTATCAAGTCGGATATTTCCTTTGTCTGTCTGTCGATTTTATATACAACGCTTTTTGTTTCCTGTGCTACGTCGTCGTATAAATTGTCAGGACGTTCAGAAAACTCACAATAAACAACAGCGTAGCTGTCGTCATAGCTTAATACCATTAAATCACAAAGATACAACCCTTCAAATAATGATTGATATTTTACAAATGATACAAGCTGTACCTTGTTGTCTGCGTCAAGATATTTATCAGTGTATTCCTTTGAACCGTTCAGCTCAAATAAAAGCAAATCAGGCTCTTCTGTATTTGTGCTGTCAACAGTAGTTGTTGTGGCAACAGTGGTGGTTACAGAATTTTTTTTGCTATCTGCTTTTTCATTGTCTTTTTTGTCACAACCACTTAAACATAAGCTTAAACCAAGTGCTGTAAACAGACAAATCAACCTCTTTTTCAGCATTATAAATATCCTTTCTGAAAGTCATTTTTGTTATTATATCACATTAAAAACCATTTTTCAACAAATAAAATATGTATTTTTTATTTGCTGTTATGTTAAAAAACGGAATAAATCATACTATAGTGTTATTTCTGACACAAATGATAAAAAAATCCCCCTTTTAAAGTGAGTGGTCATAAAGAAGTTTTATATGCATTTATCGGGGGACACCTTTCTGAAGAAAGGTTCTCCCTCGAGCCCCCTTCCAAAGACTTTTAACGTAAAATCCCATATAGGGTTTAAACCCTATATGGGATTTTAAATTGAAAGTTTTAGGAAAGGAGTTTGAGGAATAACCCTTTTTCAAAAGGGTTTTCCTCAATAATACGTGTAATACTTCTTTACGGTTACTACCCTTGAAAAGGAGGATTATTTTTTATTCAATAACTTTTATTACATCATCAAGCACATAATTAAATGCAGGTGCAGAGCTGTCCTTGTTTTCTTCAAAAGGCTTTTTAAGGGATATTGTATCATTTTCATCATAAGGATTTACACCTGTATAATCCCCGTAAAACACTTGGATTTTATCCTTTTTGAAATCCTTAATCAGCTTTTCTATATTAGCCTGAGTACCCTCAGCACACACAACGGTATTTATTTCCAGCATTTTTACCCAGCCTTCTTTAAAACCGCCACCTATGTCATTTCCGTTTACGTTGCCTTCAACGTATTTTTCTATTTCTTCGCCATAAAGCATAGCTTCTACTGCCTTTACAATATAAGGCTCCCAGTCAATTCGTGAACCTGTAAGATAGGTTGTAGGTGCAACATCAGCCATACTCTGATTGTAGCCTATGTGAAAGACATTTTTTGTGACGGACGCCTCTTCGCAGGCAACAGCAGGCCCGAAGGTATCAGAATGCTGTGAAATAATAACACAGCCCATATCAATAAGCTCAGAAGCATACTGCTTTTCAAGAGAATAGCTTGACCATGTGTTGGTGTATTTTACAAGCATTGTCGCTTCAGGAACAACAGCTCTTATTCCCATAAAAAATGCTGTATATCCTGATATTACTTCAGCATACGGAAAAGCTGCCACATACCCCACAACAGCTTGTTCAGGTGTGATTAAGCCATTGTCAATAAGCTCTCTGATTTTCATTCCTGCAACATATCCTGAAATGTAACGTCCCTCGTAGATAGTTCCCATAAATGTGTGGTAATTATCAAGCACAGGGCTTTCGTTTGCGTTTGAACAGGTCGCCTGACAAAACTCAATGTCAGGATATTTTTCAGCGTATTCCTTTGTTTTTTCGCCGTATCCATAGCTTGTGGAAAAAATAATATCACATTCTTCTTCCACAAGTGTTTTAAGTGCATTTTCAACATCAGGCTCCGGCACATTATACTGCGCAACAATAGTTACATTTTTAGAATACTTGCTTTCTATGGTGTTCTGTGCCTTTAAAAAGTTGTGAGTGTATGCCTGGCTTGCGTCACCTACATAAATAAAACCGACCTTGATGTCTTTTGGACTTTTGTCCTCAAAAAGCAAGCTGTGAAGTATAAACCCCAGAAGGAGTACGCCTATTGATGAAATAACCGTAATAATGTAAAGTCTTTTCACAATCAGTCAGCCTCCTTTGAGATATTTGTGTTATAAATGCTGTTGATGTCAATTTCGCCGTCCTTGATGATTTCAAGCATAATATCAACAAGCTTCGGGTCAAACTGAGTACCCTTGTTCTTTTCGATTTCTGAAAGAACAAAATCAAAGTCCAGCTTTTTTCTGTATACACGGTTTGCAGTCATAGCGTCAAATGCGTCGGCAAGCCCGATAATTCTCGCATTAAGAGGGATTTCCTCGCCTTTGAGTCCGTGCATATAACCACGTCCGTCGTATCTTTCGTGGTGGTATAAAGCACCTTCTGATACGTTGTCAACAAGGGTGAAATTCTTTAAAATTTCAGCACCTCTTATAACGTGGGATTTCATTATAGCGTATTCATCATCAGTAAGTCTGTCAGGCTTTTTAAGTACGCTGTCAGGAATACCGATTTTGCCGATGTCGTGGAGCAGGGCAGTTTTCTTCAGGTTTTCGCACTGCTCCTCATCATACCCAAGACGCTTGGCAATCATAATAGAGTATTCGGATACTCTTACAGAGTGCTGACTTGTGTTTTCGTCCTTTGCGTCAACGGTTTTAGCGATAGTAAGAATTGTTTCGTTACTGAGCTTAACGTGTTCCTTTGCAAGTTCAAGTTCTTTTTTCTGTAAATTCAGCGTTCTCTGTACCTGAGTTCTTGCAAAAAGCCAGCCGATATATCCACCTGCAATAATGATAATTCCAATCATATAGATTCGAAACCACCAGTTTTCGTGGATTTGTTTTTCCTTCACTATTTTATGAAGGCTTTCAGCCACTACTTCATTTCCGGTGCTGTCAAGCACAGCAATGTGAAATGTGTATTCGCCGGTAGGGAGGTTTGTATAAACAATACTTGTAAGCTCGCTCTGAAGCATAGTTTTTGGCTTTTTGTCAAAGCCTTCAAGATAAACTCTCACATAAGGGTCGTTTAAGGTGTAGTTGACAATTTCAGGTGTAATTTCAATTCGTGTGCTTTTGTTTGGGATTTCTATTACCTCGCCTCTTTCAACGTTATACCTTTCATCATCAATAATAATCTGCTTTAAAAGCATACGATAAGAACGCTTTGTAACATTGTAATCAGAAAGATTCACCTTTAATACGCCTGTATCACATGCAAGATAAAGATGCCCGTCGTCATCAACATAATTCCAGCAGAATGGGGTTATGCTTTTGGAAAGTCCTTTTTTCTCGTTTAAAAGCTCATATTCAATTTCTTTGTTTTCAATGAGCTTGTTAGTGTCGGCAACATAAATTCCAGCTGAACAAAGAATAAAGCAGGTATCATTATTGATTACAATATCAAAGTTGTTGTAATAAGGGAAGTTGTCAAGATGGGTTATGTTATAATCACTGTCCATATAGCAAAGACCGTTGCTTGTAACAATAAAAGTCCCTTTGGTTTTTTCGTCATAAATCATTCGGAGAATAATTTTTGAGCTAAGACCATCTTCACGTCTTAAAGTCTTGACAACCTGCTTGTCCTTTATAACATAAATTCCGTCACCATCAGTACCTGCAAGCAGACTGCCGTCAGGGTGTGAAAGAAGACATAATGTCTTTGGATTTGTAAGCCCCTGGGAAGCTCCCATTGTGTATGTAACTTCATCATCACTGATAAAAGTAAGCCCTGAGTCGCTTGCAAGCACTATCGTCTTGTCGCTAAGCTCCACTATGTTTTCAAATTTGCCACCAAGAGCACCGTTAAGCACATTGTAATGTAGCTTTTCGCCGCTTGTTGTATACTGATAAGCGCAGGAATTGTCGGTTGCAATCCAAAGGTCGTTGTCGCTGTCTACCATCATAAAATTGATATTGTCATCAGCAACAATAGCAGACATTTCGTGTTCCACTTCGTAATAGTTTTTTTCGTCAATTACGGTAATTCCTTTGTTTGTGCCAAAAATCAGATTATCGTCGTGAGATACAATTGAGTTTACGATACAGCTGTCAAGACCTGCCTGATTATAAATATCTGTAAAAGCCGTTTGTGATAGCTTTAAAAGACCAAAGCTTGAAGAAGTAAACCATAGATTTTTCTGATAATCTACAAGCATGTGTTCGATTGAGCTTGCAAATTTATTAGTGTTTATTTTGATATATTCACCATCGCTTGTAAAAAAGCCTGCGCCTTCATCAGCACATACATAAACGCCTTTTTCATCAACAGAAGTCAAAGAGTTGATGTTTAAAATACCTTTACATTCATTGTTGAGAATTATTTTGAGTATGTTATTCTTGTATTCGTAATATTCAATATATCCGTTGTCACTTGCAACATAAAGGTTTCCGTTTCTGTCAAACTGACAAGCTGTATATCTGTGTGTTACCTGATTACAGGTTCTTTCAAGTATAATTTCAGAACCGTTTATAATAAATAATTTACCTTCGTTGGTTACAACAGCAATATTACCGTTGTTGTCTGCGCTGATACTACAAGCGTATGAAACCTCCTCAATTACATCAGAAACCACAAGTCCGCTTGACAGAGTAATCACAGCAAGATAAGAAGTTGTGCCCACATAATAATCTCCGTTTGTACTTTTAGTAATGCATCTTACAGAGTCAGAGGGAAGTCCCTTATCCTGATTTATAACATTTGAAATACTTTCGTTTATTGATATGGAAAGCCCGCTGTCGTTTGTTCCTATCCACAATCTGCCTTCCTCGTCGGTATAAAGACAGTTTACATTTTTTACCGACTCAAACTCATTCATAAGCTTGAATTCTGAACCGTTATATCGATAAATTCCACTGTTTGTTCCTATCCATAAAATACCGTCAGCAGTCTGTGCTATGTCGTTTACAGTACCACCAATAATGCTGTTTTCTGAGTTGTAAACCGTCTGAACATAGCTTTCGGTCACATATTCATCTGAGTATTCGCTTCCGTATACAGGTATGTAATTTACAGTAGCTGATAATCCTATCATAACTGCAATAATCACAGCAGAGTTTTTTACAACTGATTTTTTCAATCCGGGTTTCTTTTTGTGATTTTTAATAAAGTGTATCAGCTTAAAGAAAAAGCAGACAATTCCCATAGATACAATCTTGTCAAGAAAATCCATATAGAATTCGCCAACAACATAGCATACATAGTCATTCCAGCCAAAGCCCTTTACATAATCAATAACACCGTCGCCCCAGATATTTCCGGTTCTGCCGTTTTGGAAAATAATATTTAAAGGAGAGGAAATAACAACGCATACAATAGTTGTCAGAAAGCTTGTTGACAACAGATTAAAGGTATCCTTAAACATATCTTTTTTAGCACATAAACCTATGGTTATACCTACAGCACAGTTGGTTATGGCGTATATGTAGGATAATGTATTTGAAAATCCGTAAAGAATATTTACCGTTACACCTACAACAGCACCACATACAGGCCCCATACTGTAAGCTACAAGAATTGTACCAATCGAGTCAAGCCATAAAGGTAGCTGAGCAGTTACGGCTATGAACTTGCCGATATAATTAAGCAATATACAAGCTATAACAAATAAAGCAACCTGATAGCTTTTTTTGTTTTTCATTTTATAACCTCATTTCAATACTTCGCTATCCACTCGAAAAAATTTGTCGGAATTGACAGTTTGTTTCTAAAAGGATACCTATACATAATATATACATAATCTACCATTTTAAATTATACACGTTATGTATTTATTTGTCAATTAAAAAACGACGTATTATTGAATAATACGTCGTTTAAATTCTTATCTCTTTTCAAAATATTCCTCATACCACACAAGGAAAGTGTAAATAGTCCAGATTTTTCTCCAGTTGTCGCTGTTTCCACCGATGTATTCTTCCCAGATAGCGTTTACTGCTTCCTTGTTGAAGAATTTTTCACAGCTTTCACCGGTCAGCTTTGCAACCACGTCACCGTTGTAGCGTGAATCAGCAAGCCACATTCTGATAGGAACGATAAATCCGAGCTTTTTTCTGAATGCAATGTCCTCAGGCAGAACCTTTGATGCAGCTGTTCTGAAAGCAACCTTGTTCTGTTCGTCGTTAACCTTAAAGCGTGAAGGCATTCTTGATGCAATGTCAAAAATTCTTCTGTCAGTAAGTGGCATTCTTACTTCAAGCCCTGCAGCCTCACTCATCTTGTCAACGTTAAGATAAATGTCCCCTTCAAGCCAAATCTGAATGTCAATGTCACTCATTTTTGTAAGAGGGTCTTTGCCTTCGTTTTCAAGATAGATATTCTTTGCAATGTTGATAGGGAGAATGTCCTCGTTGTAGCTTACAAGAAGGTTTTTCTTTTCTTCTTCCTTCATAATGTTAGTGTTTCCAACGTAGAAAGTCTTTAAGTTTTCGCCATATCTTTCAGCGTTGCGATACATATTGTACCCACCGAAAAATTCGTCAGCACCCTCACCTGAATAACACAGCTTTGTATTTTTAGCAGTTTCACGACAGCAGATAGCAAAAGCAATAGCCGAAGCGTCACCAAGAGGCTGTTCCATATTATACATAACGTAAGGCACAACAGAGAAGTAGTCTTCAGGTGTTACAAGGCATCTGTTGTTCTTTCTTCCTAAGATGTCAGCAGTAACCTTTGCAAGTCCCGACTCGTCAAATCTTTCATCGTCGTATCCGCAAGAATTTGTAACCTCAACGTCTGTCATAGCAAGCACATAAGATGAGTCAACCCCACCTGAAAGAAAGCTTTCAGCGTATTCCTTTTCTTCCTTGACTTCAGGAATGATTTCCTTTATTGTGCTGTGAATTTCATCTGCCCACTCTGAAAGTGACTTTTCCTCGTCAGCGTTAAATTCAGGCTTCCAGTAACGTGTGATTTCAAGCTTTCCGTTTTCAAAAACAAGGTATCTTCCAGGCATAAGCTTTTTGATGCCCTTAAAGAATGTGTCCTCGCCACCTACATAAGTAAGGCTCATATATATCTGAAGCATATCAACATTCAGCTCTTTTACAAAGCCGTCAGCTTCAAGAATTTTTCTAATCATAGTGCCGTAAAGCAGTCTGCCGTCAGCAGTAACGTAATAGTAAAAAGGCTTTGTGCCGAACTGGTCTCTCAGGCAGAAAAGTCTGTCGTTTTCTTCGTCAAACAAAGCAAACGCAAACATTCCGTGCATATGCATAGCCATGTCATAGCCCCATTTTTCATAAGCCTTAACAAGAATTTCCTCTTCACGCTTTTCTCTTGAAAGGGAAGTGTCAATCTGAAGCTCCTCACAAAGAGCCTTCCAGTTTCTGATGTGTCCACGGTATTCCTTTACAATTGTCATAAAACTACTCCTTTTAATCAAAAACTCTACATTAAAAATAATACCACAAATTAACCAAATCGTCAATAAAAAAGATTTGTCGATGCAGGTCATTTTATGACAAATATTGTAAATTTTGATTAAAAGGAAAATTACATTAAAAGTACAACAGCTTAAAAAAACGCCTGTTTTTGGGAAATTATGATTTTAATGATATAATTTCAGGTTTTAACAAGTATAACTAATAGCTATTAAAGAACAATTTTTTGTAAAAATTCACAGATATTGCATTAAAATAACCCTATAATTTTTATATGTGTTTTTTAAAAAAATTTATTTAAGGCTATTGAAATCAGGCTGATTTTGTGATATACTTCTACTGTTGAATATTGCAACTGCCATAAAGGCAAAACTTTTAAAAGCGAAAGGAAATGAAAGCAATGAAAACACTTTATTCTGGAAAGACAAAGGATGTTCTTCTTGACGAAGAAAACGGTATTGTGAATCTGTTCTTTAAGGATTCTGCAACAGGCGAAAACGGAGTATTTGACCCGGGCTCTAACTCAGTAGGAGGAAGCGTTGAAGGTAAGGGTAAGATTGGTCTTACAATTTCTAAGTACTTCTTTGAGCTTATGGAAAAGAACGGAATTCCAACACACTACATCAACTGCGATATTGATAAGGGTCTTATGCAGGTTCGTCAGCTTACAGTTCCTAAGCTTGAATTTGTTCTCCGTTATTTCACAGCAGGTAGTATGTGCCGTCGTTTCACACTTGAAGAAGGCATCGTATTTGACCCACCATATACAGAAGTTACACTTAAGGACGATATTCAGGGCGACCCACTTATCAGCGAAAGAATTTGTATCATGAAGGGACTTCTTAAGGAAGGTCAGTATGACGAAGCTCTTGGTATTCTCGTAAGAGTTGGTGAAGTTCTTAAGAACGAGCTTGCACCTATGGGACTTACACTTATCGACTTCAAGATTGAAGTTGGTTATGACGAAACAGGCAAGATGTATATCGCTGACGAAATCACACCAGACATCTGGAGAGTTCGTGACGAAAACGGAAACATTCCTAACCAGATTGACTGTTCAAAGATGCTTCTCGAAAAGCTTAATAAGTAAGATAAAAATGATTAAGAGTAGGAGAAATCCTACTCTTTTTTTGTTGCGAATTTTAGTTTTTAGTATCAGAAGCTTTCACTCGTTGCGAAGGGTGATGAGGGCGTTGCCTTTGGAAACCCGGCCTTGCTTGTTTTTCGTAAGAAAAATTCGAGCACTTCGAGAACAAGGCTAAGCTTTCTGACAAGGTGGACGAAACTTTTTACACTTTGGCAGACAACAAAAAAGAGCAGGAAGATTCCTACTCTTGATTTTGTCTTTATAAACCCTTTGCCCTTTCAATTTAAGGTGAGCGTTAAGCGAACCGATGTACGCCGTCACTCAAAAGTAACTGTTTGCTCAAGCTACCCAAAGGCGAGGTCGGTGAAACCGTTAGGGTTTCATACATATGCGTATTCGTCAGGTTTTTTAACCTTTTTAGGCTTGTAAACCTTGATGAGTCTGACTTTGTTTCTGATGTTTTTGTAGGTAAGAACTCTTACTACTATTGACGCTACTGCAAGTACACCAAGAGCGACTGCACAAATAATAAAGTATTTGCCTGTTGACTTGATTTTATCAATAACTGTCAGTGTGTTGAGTACCATAGCAGCAATAAATACAACAAATTGGATACACACCAAGAGAATTCCTGTGCCGACTCTTCTTGAAACCATATTTGACTGTGAAAGTCCCGGTGTAACGCTCATAGCAAGAGTGATATGTGCGTTAATGTAGATGATAAGGAGTGTTACGAATTTAAGTGGGAGATATTCCACTTTGTCTGTTACAATGAAAATAATAGTTTCTGTAATTGCGTTTGCGATGTGAAGTATGTCAATTGACAAGCTCATCTGTGCAGGTACTGTTGACGCCTTCATCGGCAAAAAGCTCAGAAGATTGTATCTTGTCTGAACAAGGCTTACAATAAATATCGGAATGCCTGCTAAAAGCATAACGTTTATTACTGAAAAGCCTGATAAAAAGTTGCTTACTGATTCGATTTTTATAAAGTAAGGAGCAATGTTAAAGGCTGTAACTAAAAGGTATGCCGTCAGAACAGGCTGAAAAAGCCCGATGAAATCAAAGCATTTTAAAGAAGCTTTTAAATCCTTGCTATTCAATTACAATCACTCCTTTTTCTCTTTTTTCTTTTTTGTTTTTGATGAGGGTAACAATCCCGCAAGGGATAAGTGTCAATCCAAGCACCAACGCTATCATTGCAAGATAGATAAAAAATCCCGTTGTTTTAAAAATGTATGATAAAATTTCAATAACCTTAGACATCGTTCCAGCTTGCCCCCTTAGACTTCTTTTCGATGTAGAATTTTTCAATAGCCATAATCACAATCTGACTTAAAACTGTAATAATAATTGCAGGAATACCACCAAGCATTTCAAAAATCTTCAGTTCATATACAGGTTTGAGAGCGTTAAACATTGAGCCCCACCATAAAATGTAAAAACCAATTACTACAAAGGTGACGATATTGCTGAAAAGCTTTGAAGGTTCCTTTATGTATTTTGAGAAGTTGAAGAAATAAATAAGCACAAATACTATTGCAAACACCACAGACATAAGTCCTAAAACACCCTTTGCAATCTCGTATCCGTCAATTACATACACAAAAACATTAAGTGCGATTGTAGCGAGGTTTATAGCTGTAAGTCCTATAAAAAAGTATTTGAATGATGTTTTTACTACTGACAGCTTTGTTAGTGGGAGATGTGAATAAAGCTTGTAAATTGACCAGCAACCGTCCTGATTTGCTGTTGCTTGTTTCTGTGCCTTGTTGGCAGGGAAGACACCGTTTAATACAAACGCCATAAATGTCATAAAGCAGGTGTTACACATAAACATCATAAGTGTACTGCCGTCGCCCTCCAGAAAATCCTTGTCAAGAGCCGAGCCAAAGATAACACATCCAAGCATTATAAGCGCAATGATAATAAAGAATGCGTTGAATGCTGTTGTTGTGCCACCTGATACAGCGTATCTAACCTTGTCGGCACGCTTTTTCAAAGAATATGAAGGATTATATTTGACCTGTTCTTTAACCTTACTCATTTTCATTTCCTCCGATTTCAACAATCTCATCTCTGTGTCCCCAGATTGAGAATGTAAGAAGATTTTCGATATTTGGTGTTCTTACTGCCACGTTTTCAAACTTTTCAATGTGTTTTCTTTCGATAAGTGCTTCAAATGAAGAAGTTCCACGTCTGATACCTACACAAAGCTCCTCTGTGTTCTTATTAAGGATTGAAAGACTTCCTGTAATAACAGCATATTTTTCTTCAATCTTGTCAATTTCTGTGCTTTCAGTAACCTTACCGTTGATTAAAACAGTAATGCTGTCTGCGATTTTGTCAAGGTCGCCGGTGATGTGAGTTGAAAAGAGTACAGCTCTTTCGCCCTCAGAAACAATATCTCTTAAAATGTCAAGAACTTCAATTCTTGCAACAGGGTCAAGACCTGCTGTCGGTTCGTCGAGAATTAAAATGTCAGGGTTGTGTCCCAGAGTGAGAGCAAGCATAGCCTTTGTTCTCATACCCTTTGAGTATTCTGAAAACTTCTTTTTAGGTGGAAGATTCCACATCTTAGCATATTTTTCAAAAACCTGCTGGTCCCAGTTTTCATAAACTG
>JAFTNX010000140.1 GCA_017451665.1 Oscillospiraceae bacterium
ATGGCCCATGTTTACAAGGCTGTTGACCTTATGGAAGATAAGGTTGTTGCTGTCAAGATTTTAAAGAATGAATACGCTGAAAGTGAAGAATTTTTGAGAAGATTCCGTAATGAAAGCAAGGCTATTGCTGTGCTTTCACATCCGAACATCGTAACGATTTTTGATGTGGGATTTTCTGACGAGATAAATTTCATTGTTATGGAATATATCGACGGAATTACTCTCAAAGAATTTATGGAACAGCAGAAAATTCTTCGTTGGAAGGACGCTATGTATTTTATTACACAGGTTCTCAGAGCTTTACAGCACGCTCACGACAGAGGAATTGTTCACAGAGATATCAAGCCTCAGAATATTATGCTTTTCTCAGATGGTACTATCAAGGTGATGGACTTCGGAATTGCACGTTTTTCAAGAATTGACGGAAAAACACTTTCTGATAAGACAATAGGCTCAGTACATTATATTTCACCTGAACAGGCAAGAGGCGATTTCACAGACGAAAGAAGTGACCTCTATTCAATTGGTGTAATGCTTTATGAAATGCTCACAGGAACAAAACCTTTTGACGGTGATAACCCTGTGGCTGTTGCACTTATGCATATGCAGGATACACCTGAAATGCCAAGAGATGTAAATCCTTCTATTCCTGAAGCTGTTGAAGAAATTATTCTCCACGCTATGGAAAGAAATCCTGCTAAGAGATATCAGTCTGCATCTGAAATGATTAAGGATTTTGATATGTTCAAGATGAATCCTTCAGTTGTTTTTGGATATAAGAATGGTGGAGTTTCTGTTGAAGATGAAGAATCAACAAGATACTTCAAGCCTGTTGTAGCTCCTGTTTCTCATCCTGCTGACAATCACTATGATGATGAAGACGATGAAGACGAGTATGAGGACGAGGAAGAAGAGGAAGAAAAACGTTCTTATGTTATTCCTATTCTTGCTGCTGTTACAGTTGCAGTTGTTATTATTGCAGTTGTAATTATTATGGTAATCGCAAGCAGATTTTCTGATAAGAATAACGGCGATAACAGAGTTCAGGTACCTGACTTTGTTGGTACAACTATCAGCGAAATCAGAGAAAACTATGGCGAAATCTTCAACTTCCAGACTAAGGAAGAATACAACAGCGACTATGCTGAAGGCGTAGTTATCAAGCAGGGAACAGCTGATGGTGCTACTGTTGAAAAGGGTACTACAATTATCCTTACTGTCAGCCGTGGTCCACAGATGAAATTCGTTCCTGACGTTATAAATCTTGACGCATCTTATGCAGAAACCGAACTTAAAAAGTATGGATTTACTGTAAGCAAGATTACAAAGCCTGATGATTCAGTACCTACAAACTGCGTAATTTCTACCGAACCTGCTCCTGGTACAGAAGCACCTAAGGGTTCAACTGTTACAATCTTTGTATGTAGTGGTCCGCTTGTAAACCAGGTACAGATTCCTAAACTTATCGGCGAAACTGAAACAGATGCCAAGACAATTCTTATGGGACTTGGCGTTGAATGTGTTGTTAAGGAAGTAAATACTTCTGAAGATAAGGGCAAGGTAATTGCACAGTCAGTTAAGGAAGGCGAATTTGTTCAGAAGGGAAGCACTGTTGAAATCAGCGTTTCTACTGGTATAGAATCAGAAGGCAGCGTTGAAATCCTCATTCCAATCCCAGAAGAAGCTACTGGCAAATTCAAGATTGAAGTTTATGACCCTAACGCAAATATTGCTGCTACATCTACAATTGATAAGGCTGAGCTTGTAGCTGGTGGAACAAAGTCAGTTTCAGTTTCAGGCACAGGCAAGGGCAAGTATACAGTTTATGTAACTAACCTTTCAACTTCAAGTGATGATATCAAGTACGCTGTTTATGAGGTTGACTTTACAGCTAAGAAGGCTACCGAAGAAAGCGTTGACAAGGATGCATTCCTTTCAATACTTGATTTGAGAATTGAAGTTCCTAAGTTTACAGGTATGACTTATGATGAAGTTGTTGCACAGTATGGTGAAAGCTTTACATTCACAAAGGTAGAAGGCTATAACGCTGCTCCTGCCGGTGAAGTATACGCACAGAATCAGACAGCTGGTTCAAAGGTTGACAAGGGGGCAAATATTACTCTTAATGTAAGTATCGGCCCTGAACCACAGCAGACTGAACCACCAGTAACAACAGACCCACCAGAGTCATCAACAACACCTCCTGAAGTAACAGACCCACCTGTTGTTTCAGATGAAGTTACAGCTTAATGGTGAATTATGTCAGAAGTTTTAAATGGAATAATTACTAAATCTGTTGGAGGCATCTATACTGTAGATGTCTCCACAGACATATATAATCATAAATATATTGATTGCAAGGCGAGAGGTGTTTTCAGAAAAAACAACATTTCGCCTGTTTGTGCTGATAAAGTTGAAGTTTCAGAGATAGATGGTGACTATGTAATTACTGAAATTCTCCCGAGAAAATCTTTGCTTATAAGACCACCACTTGCTAATCTTGACAACCTTGTTTTTGTTAATTCAACTGTTCAGCCTGTACCTAATCTTTTGTTGCTTGATAAATTTATCGCTATTGCAGTCTATAAAAAAATCAAACCTATTGTTGTGTTTACAAAAATTGATTTGAAGAATAGTGCTGACCTTGAAAGTATCTATAAAAACGCAGGAATTGACGTATTCAGCGTTGATAATACAACAGGTGAAGGCTATGAAGATATCAAGGAAATGTTGCAGGGGAAGATTTCTGCGTTCACAGGAAATACAGGTGTTGGAAAATCTTCGCTTTTAAATAATATTTTCCCTGACCTTTCACTTGCAACTAACGAAATCAGTAAAAAGCTTGGCAGAGGTAAGCATACCACAAGACACGTTGAGCTTTTTCCACTTGAAAAGGGTGGGTATATCGCTGATACGCCAGGTTTTTCTACCTTTGAAACAAATCAGTATGATATTATTTTTAAAAATGATTTGGCGAATTGCTTTACTGAATTCAAGGAATATACCGACAAGTGCAGATTTGCTGATTGTAGCCATACGAAGGAAAAAGGCTGTGCTGTTATTGAGGCTGTAAACGACGGTATTATTGCAGAAAGCAGATATAAGAATTATGTCACAATGTATGAAGAAGCACGTTTGCTTAAAGAATGGGAGTACAGAAAATAATGTCTGTTTGTTATATTTTTTCAGGTGGAATAATGGGTGATAATGACTTATCGGCATTTAAAATTCCCGACGCTGACTATATTATAAGCGCTGACGCAGGCTATCTGTATGCTAAAAAACACGGCTTCGAAACAGATTGTCTGATAGGTGATTTTGACACTCTTGAAAATCTTCCTGATGACGATAAATACAACGAATTATTGAAATTCAAAAGCGAAAAAGATGATACAGACACTATGCTTGCTGTAAGACACGCTTTGGAAAAAGATTTTGATAAAATTTATATTTTCGGGGCATTGGGTGGACGTTTTGACCATACTTTTTCAAATGTCCAGACCTTGAATTTTATTGCAAGTCACGGTAAAAAAGGTTTTATTGTCAGCGAAAATGAGTTTATTACAGTTTTAAATCCCGGTGAATATACCTTTGAGAAGCTTAGCGGTTACAGTTTTTCTGTTTTTGCGTTGTCTGACAAGGCAGAGGGTGTTTGTGAAAGAGGATTTAAATATTCCCTTGATAATGCAACAATTGAAAACAACTTTCCTGTTGGTGTTTGTAATGAATTTATCGAAGAAAAAGGCGTAATTTCTTTTAAAAGTGGAAAAATTCTTATAGTAATCTCCAAAAAACAGAACCTTTTTTATGAAAATGAATAGTATGTAATACAGCATTTGCTTATTTTCTTTAAGAAAGGTCGGTTTTTATGAAAATTGTTGTTGTAAAGAGTCCAAAGATTTTGTCAGGATTTTTAAGAATGATTTTCAAAATAAAAAAAGAAGATAAATAGTAAAAAGTCCGTATCTGTTTGGGTACGGACTTTTCATATTTAAAAGCATAATCGCATAGTATTTATCGGTGATTGTATGCTTGACTTTAAATTCAAAAACGTGAGAATAAGTTTTTTGTTCAGCTTTTTTGCACTATTTGCTGTTTTGTTTTATTCGAATGAGGCACTAAAAATTTTTTCAGCACTTATGGTGTGCATTATACACGAGGGGGCACACCTGCTTGCTATGTTTATGTATGACTGCAAGCCACAGAGGGTTTTGTTTTATGGTGGTGGAATTAAAATTGTTCCTAATTGCAGGATAATTTCCTATGAAAAAGAAATGATAATCAACCTTGCAGGCTGTTTTGTAAACCTTGTAAGTGGAATTATCTTACTGCGATTTGGCGTTTTAACTTCTTTTGCACAGGCAAGTGTTGTTCTGGGAATATTTAATCTGCTACCGTTTTCCTGTTTTGATGGTGGACATATTCTAAAATTGATTTTTGAGAAAAAGCTCAATGAAAACTATAACTTCTGGTATGGGTTAATCGTTAAGATGCTTTGTTTTGCGATACTTTTCGCAGGGATTTACTGCTTTGTGTATTTCAAAATCAATCTTTCGCTTGCAGTAACAATTTGTTATATAATAATTTCAGAGCTTTTTAGTTGAAAAAAACTTTGAAATGTGCTAAAATATATTCAAATGATTTTTCGGAGGAATATATTTTGGATAAAAAACTTGAACATCTTCTTTTGAATACACAAAAGCCTGCTCGCTATATTGGTGGTGAAGCCGGCAGTATCGTTAAAGATAAAAGCAAAATTGACGTAAGATTTGCATTTTGTTTTCCTGATACATACGATGTAGGAATGTCACATCTGGGGATGAAAATTCTCTATGGACTTAAAAACAGCAGAGAAAATTTCTGGTGTGAGAGAGTTTTTACACCTGAAAAGGATTTTGAAAAGACTATGAGGGATAATGGTATTCTTCTTTATGGCCTTGAAAGCCTTGACCCTATCAAGGATTTTGATTTTATCGGTTTTACACTTCAGTATGAGCTTTCATATACAAATGTACTTAATACGCTTGATTTGGCAGGTCTTCCTGTTTTTGCTAAGGACAGAAAGGATTTAATGCCGATTGTTGTGGCTGGTGGGCCTTGTGCTTGTAACCC
>JAFTNX010000141.1 GCA_017451665.1 Oscillospiraceae bacterium
AAGTATTCCTTCAGCGCCTTGTGGTAGTTTGCACGACACTCAGGGCAACCGATTGAGTTGATATTCAGCTGAATATTTTTAAGACCCACCCTGTCGATAACGCTCTTTGCAAGTGCGATAACGTCTGCGTCTGCGTTAGGTGAAGCCGAGCCTACCATTTCACAACCAAACTGGTGGAATTCTCTCAGTCTGCCTGCCTGTGGTTTTTCGTGACGGAAGCATGAGAGAATGTAGTATGCTCTCTGTGGGAATCCCTCGTTTAAAATTCCGTTTTCAAGCATAGCTCTGATTGTGCCTGCTGTACCCTCAGGGCGAAGTGTGAATGTTGAGTCGCCTGTTGCAGAAACTGTATACATTTCCTTCTGAACAACGTCTGTTGTATCACCTACCGAACGCACAAAAAGCCCTGTTTCTTCAAAAGTAGGAATTCTGATTTCTCTAAAACCGAACTGTTCAGCAGTTTCTGAAACGATATTTTCCACAATGTGCCACTTATAGCTTTCGCTTGGAACAACGTCCTGTGTGCCCTTAGGCTTCTGAATGTAATTTGCCATATTTATCAAAGTCCTTTCGGTATTTTTCAAAAAACACTTAATCACCGTATATTATACTACAAATTCGCCGTAAGGTCAAGGATTTTCACAATCTTTTATCAGGTACAGTTGTTATTGTCAACCTACACTCTTTTAAAAGTTGACAATCTTACAAAGTAGTGATAAAATATCCATTGAACCGTTCGCCCGAAGGCGAACGGTGGGGGCGTTGCCCCCACAAGGGTGCGTTGCACCCGTTCAATGGGTATTTTATCACGGGAGGGAAGAAAATGCAAAAAAAAACCACACTTAAAATAACCTACTGCGGGCTTTTTGCAGGGGTTATGGCTGTTTGTTCTTTTGTAAGCCTGCCGTCGGTTGTGCCGTTTACCTTGCAGACAATGGGGGTTTTTCTGGCGTTTTTTATTCTCGGCACAAAATACGGGACAATTTCAACCCTTACATATCTTCTTCTGGGTGCAACGGGACTGCCTGTTTTTTCAGGGTTTAAAGGTGGAATAGGCGTGCTGTTTTCACAGACGGGAGGATTTTTGTGGGGGTTTCTCGTGGCAGGAATTATTCTCGTGATTTTAGAAAAAATCTTAAAAAAACCAATACAAAATAAGATTATAACAGGCGTAATTCTTCTTTTGATAACCTATCTGTCGGGTACTGCGTGGTATGTTTTTGCATACGGGAAGGGTGCTGATTTTATAAGCGTGCTTAAAATCTGCGTAATTCCTTTTGTAATCCCCGATTTTATTAAGCTTTTTGTGGCTTTGAAGTTGTCAAAAAGAGTAAAATCAGTTGACTTAAATAAATAAAAAAGGTATAATTAGGGAAAAGGAGAATAAATTAAGGGGAAGGATAAAAATTGATTGTAGTAATTGATTTTATTACCTTTT
This sequence comes from Oscillospiraceae bacterium, assembly GCA_017451665.1. Classification (GTDB taxonomy): domain Bacteria; phylum Bacillota; class Clostridia; order Oscillospirales; family Ruminococcaceae; genus JAAZZIT01. The sequence goes on from JAFTNX010000141.1 coordinate 1,439, forward strand.
TGCTGTCCCTCGTGCTGATGGGAAGCGTGTTTTTTAAATACAAAAAGGTAGATACACTGTTTTTGCTACTGCTTTTGTCAGTTGTAATAAACTGTATGGGAAGATATATGATTTCTTCAGCAGAACAGCTTGAAACTGCAGTCTGGGCAAACAAATTCTTGTATATCGGTGGAAGCTATGCACCGATTTTATTCGTGTGCCTGCTTTTTAAACTCAGTAATATCAAATTTCCTAAAGTCGTTGCAACGGTGCTGGGAATATATTCGTCAGTTGTGCTTTTCTTTGTAATGACTGCCGAAAAAAACAAACTCTACTACAAAAAAATGACTCTTGTCATAACTGATGAATACAGCTATCTTGACAAGACCTATGGGCCTATGCACTCCCTTTATACGGGAATGATGATTTTTTATGCAGCCTTTATCATTGTGTTTATCGTCAGCGCAATCAGAACAAGGCACAAGCTTTCTTATAAAAGTATCATAGGACTTAGCTGTGCTGGTCTTGCAATAATGCTTATTTACGTTATGGAAAAGCTTCTTGACCTTAAAATCAGCGTTTTGTCGGTAGGATATATCGTGGGACTTCTGTATCTGATAAGATATTTTGACAGACTCAATATGTATGATATGTCTGCAAATGTCATAAATTCAGTTGAACAGCGTGGAGAATACGGATATATTGTTTTTGACAACAACACACGATATGTCAGCTCAAACGGATATATCAAGGAGATTTTCCCGGAAATAAACAGCTGGAAGGTTGACCACGTTGTTTTGCCAAGCAACAGCAAGCTGTATACTCAGGTAGTTGACTTTTTCGTGTCAATGGAATGGAAAAACGGCAAAAATCAGGTTGTTGAAGAGGGTGGAAAGTTTTTTGAAGTTTCCATAAGACCTCTTATGCGTGGCAAAAAGAAAATCGGTTTTCTCATAGAAATAGTTGACCGTACAATCGAGAGAAAATACTATAACAGTATTGAAAATTATAATGTTGAGCTTGAAAACGAGGTTGCTAAAAAGACCGAAAACATACTTCATATTCAGGATATGATGGTGCTTGGAATGGCTGATATGGTTGAAAGCCGTGACAATAGTACAGGTGGTCACATCAAGAGAACAAGTGCTATTGTAAAGGTATTTTCTGGCAGACTTATGGAACGTTCAGAAGAAATCGGTGTAACTGATAAATTCTTAAAACAGGTTGTCAAGGCAGCGCCTATGCACGACTTGGGAAAAATCGCAATTGACGATAGTATTTTAAGAAAGCCGGGAAAATTCACCGACGAGGAATACGCAGAAATGAAGCGTCACACAACCGAGGGTGCAAGAATTGTATCCAGCATTTTGCAGAGCGTTGAGGACGAGGTATTTGTGGAGATTGCAAAGAATGTTGCACTTTATCACCACGAAAAGTATAACGGCAGAGGCTATCCGCAGGGCGTTTCAGGGGAGAATATTCCACTTGAAGCGAGAATTATGGCACTTGCAGACGTGTTTGATGCACTTGTAAGCGTGAGATGTTATAAAAATGCCTTTACCTTTGACGAGGCGTTTGAGATAATTGAAAAAGATTTGGGCGAACATTTTGACCCTCAGCTTGGCAGGATTTTCATCGAATGTCGTGAAGAACTGGAGGAAATTATGCCGACGTTGTAAAGCTGTATAGAAGTATATAAAGCCACTTTGACGTTGTGTCACAAGTGGCTTTGTTTTCGACGTTGACATAGTGTCAGCACTTTGATATAATATTTTTATTGAAAAATGATAGCATGGAGATACATTATGGCAGATATTTTAATCAGAATACTTGTATGCTTTATTGCAGGTGCAGGAGCAGGCATAGGAACAGGTTTTGCAGGCATGAGCGCTGCAGCAGTTATAGGACCTATGCTCATAACATTTTTGGGAGTTCCTGCTTATGATGCAGTTGGTATAGGTCTTATCAGCGACGTTCTGGCAAGTCTTGTCAGTGCATACACCTATAAGAAAAGTGGCAATTTAGATATAAAGAACAGCTTGCCGTTACTCATAAGCGTACTTATCACAACAATGGTGGGAAGCTTTGTTGCAAGCTTTTTGCCGGAGCAGACAATGAGTGGCACAATGCAGATAGCGCTCATAGTTATCGGATTGCGTTTTCTTTTGAAGCCTGTCAACAAAACGAGAGAGCAATTAGAAGAAAGTTCTCCGAAAAGCAGGCTAATCAAGGCAATTGTCGGTGGCGTATTTGTCGGATTTATCTGTGGCTTTGTAGGTGCAGGTGGTGGCATGATGCTGTTGTTGGTTCTCACATCTTTCCTCGGTTATCCAATGCATCTGGCTGTCGGCACAAGCGTATTTATTATGGCATTTACGGCTCTTACAGGAGGCGTCAGCCATTTTATGATAGGTGGAATACCTGATATTATTTGTCTTGTGTTGTGCGTCGTGTTTACATTCGTTTGGGCAAGAATTGCTGCGAAGATTGCCAACAAAGCCAACGCAAAAACCTTAAACCGAGTAGTCGGTATTGTAATGATAGCCACCAGCGTCGTGATTTTATTGGTTAATTATTTTTAACGCTAAAAATAACAAAAAAGCACTCCACATTTGTGAAGTGCTTTCTTTTAATTGGAGCTTAATCGATGGGGAAACCCTTGAATCAAAGGAAAGAGAAAGTGTATCCCAAACAAACTTCAAGAAATTTTCTTCGCTGATATTATCAGCGAAGAAAATTTCTTGAGAATCACGCTGGCGTGATTCATCCCTCGAGCACCCCTTTCCTTAGGAATAAAAAGCTAAAACTGCAACAAAAAAGCACCTCACATTTGTGAAGTGCTTTCTTTTCGTTGGAGCTTAATCGATTGGGAAACCCTTGAATTTGAGAAATGGGAAAGTGTCTCCCGAACAAACTTCAAGAAATTTTCGGTTTTTAAAATCGCTGATATTATCAGCGAAGAAAATTTCTTGAGAATCACGCTGGCGTGATTCATCCCTCGAGCTCCCTTTTCCTTATGGAGAATTGGGATATTAACCGCAACAAAAAAGCACTCCACATTTGTGAAGTGCTTTCTTTTTGTTGGAGCGGATTACGAGGCTCGAACTCGCTACCTCCACCTTGGCAAGGTGGCGCTCTACCAGATGAGCTAAATCCGCATT